>JBIIJJ010000194.1:0-3572 GCA_044233875.1 Miltoncostaeaceae bacterium
TTCCTGCTGCTACTCGTGGCCGCCCGACAGCATGGCGGCGTAGTCCTCCTCGAGCTGCTTGCGCTCGAGGCTCTTGACCTCGCGGTCCATCTTCTTGATGGCGCGCGAGAAGGCCTTGTCGATGGCCTTGTCCAGCTGCCAATCACCCACCACCAGCAGGGCCACCTCGCCGGAGTCGAGGTAGTCGCCCATCTCCTTGACGTCCTTGCGCGACATTCCCTTGAGGAAGTGGCCACCGAGGCCACCGGCCAGGGCACCCACGCCGGCGGTGGCAAGCAGGGACGGCGGGAAGAGGATGCCCACCACGGCACCCACGGCGGCACCACCCCATGCGCCCTTGCGCGTGGCGGTCTCGTCCTTGTTCACGTGCACCTTGCCGTCCGCGTCCTTGCGGATGACTGCGGCGTCGAAGTTGCCGATCGCCTTCGCGGCGTACAGCTCCTTCACCACGTCGTAGTCCTCCTGCGCGGCCTCCTCGCTGTCGTAAACGGCAACGAAGATGAATGTGGTCTCGTCGTCGGCCATGTGGCCTCCTTGATCTCGGTGATGAGGTGCGGAACCACACCGAGTGTAGGTGCGCCGCGTTGTCTACGCGTACAGCAGGGTCAGGGAGAGACGGCCGGCGGGAGATACGCCCCCCACGGGGCGTGCCTGCACACGGCGCCCCCCGACGGTGCCGATGACCACCGCACCACGCGGTGCCGCATAGGGCCCCGAACGAATTGGTGCCGACGACACCCAGTTACCCCCGGCGGCGCGCACCTGCAGCACCCAGCCACCTGCGTTCACCGCGCGCAGGTCGAGGGCGGTGAACTGCCGGCGCGCGCCGGCAACGCGCAGCGCCCAGTGCCAGGGGTTGGCCCAGGTGGTGGCCTCGGGGAGCACGCGCTGGTCGATGCGCAGCCGGGCGGGGGGCGCGGGCCGCGGCGGGTACGTGCGGCTGCGCGACACGTACCTCTGTGGGTTGAACGCCCCGGAGAAGCCGTCGCACGAGCGCCCTCCCCCACTGATGGACAGCGGGGCATCGATGGCACTGCGCACCACGAGATAGGTGACAGCGCTCGGCTGCGGCGGGCATGCGACAACGGGCATGCGCCGAGCCTATCGCTGCATATGTTGCATCATGATGCAATTTTTCTGGCATTCTGATGCACATGGGACGCAAGCCATCCGCAAAGGTGGGGCGCGTGCGCACCACCGTCACCATCGATCCCGACGTCGCGAAGATCCTCGACGGCCTGCAGCAGGAACGCGGCCAGGGGCTGAGCGAGGTGCTGAACGACATCGTGCGCTCGGGCGTCACGGCCCCGGCCCGGCGCCCGCGATTCGTGCAGCGCACCACCGACCTCGGAGCCCCGACGGTGCCGCTCGACTGCACCGGTGGGCTGCTGGAGTTCCTCGACCAGGCCGAGGTGCGCGCGGCCGGGGGCAAGCCGTGATCGTCGATGTCAACGTGCTCCTGATCGCGCTCAACAGCGGTTCCGCCGGGCACGACCGGGCACGCGACTGGCTCGACGACGCACTGAACGGCCCGGTGCGGATCGGCCTTCCATGGGCCACGCTCACGTCGTTCCTGCGCATCTCGACATCGCGGGCCATCTTCCCCGCGCCGCTGAGCCCCACCGCGGCGATGGATCAGGTGCGCGAATGGCTTGCGGCGCCGGCCGCATGGACCCCCCGGGAGACCGACGCCCACGCCACGGTGCTGGGGGACCTGATCGAGCGCCACCGGCTCACGGGCAACCTCATGCCCGATGCCCACCTGGCCGCACTGGCGATCGAGCACGGGGTCGGCGTGTGCTCAACGGACGGCGACTTCGCGCGCTTCACTGAACTTCAGTGGCACAACCCCCTCGCGGCGGCGTCCGGCCCGGCATAGTCCCCCCATGAGCCGACTGATCACCAGCATTGCCGCGATTGCTGCCGCCCTTGGCCTGGCGGCCGCAGCGCAGGCAGCGCCCTCCCCTATCGCCGCGTACTCACTGGCCGCGCCCACCTCCGTGGCGCCGTCCGGCCTGGTGGCGCGTGCGGTGTTGCCGGCGGGGTCGCCGTGCCCATCGCTGCGAGTGGATGGCCGCGACCTACGCATGAGCTGGCGGCGCCCGGCCCCCAACACGGGCAGCGCCTTCGCCCCGGTGCTGGTGTGCGATAGGGCGATTCCCGCAGGAGCCGGCGAGGCCTCGGTGGGCGGGGTGGCGATACCCGCGGCCATGCCGGCCACGGTGAAGCGCATCGGCGTCTTCGACGACAGTGGCTGCCGCATCCTCACCGGCGCCGTCACGCAGGATTGCGCCGACGACCGCGCCTGGCCGCTCGCGCGCATCTCGCGGCGCGTGGCCGACTCCAACCCCGACGTGGTGCTGGTGCCCGGCGACTTCTTCTACCGCGAAAGCGCCTGCCCGGCCGGTCAGCAGGCGCTCTGCGCGGGCAGCCCGCCGCCGGTGGGCGGCATGCCGTTCACCGACCAGGCGTACGGATGGCTCGCCGACGTGCTGCTTCCCATGCAACCGGTGCTGAGGGCCGCGCCGCTCATGGTGGCCCGCGGCAACCATGAGGCCTGCTACCGGGCGGGTAACGGCTACATGCTGTTCATGGACCCGCGCCCCGGAACCTCGGATGACTGCGCGCCGGTGCCCGGGCCGAACGGCGCGCTCTCCGCGCCCGAGGTGGTCACCGCGCCTTACGCGATCGACCTCACGGTGACGCAGCGCCGCACCCTGCGCATGGTCATCACCGACTCGGCCGAGGGCAGCGACACGCGGGTGACCGCCGCATCGACGCTGATGGCACCGCAGTTCCAGAAGGCCGCCGCCCTCGCGGCGCCGGCACGCGGACGGGAGTCGTGGCTCATCACGCACCGCCCGCTGTTCGGGTTCGTGTCATCGCTCATCGCGGGGCCGAGCGCGTCGCCGTGGACCTCCACCGACGCCGTGCAGGCAGCCATGGGCACGCTGGGCAACTACCGCTTCATCGTCTCCGGCCACATCCATGTGGCGCAGGCCGTGCAGGTGCCCGGCCAGCCCGGGCAACTGGTGCTGGGCAATGGCGGCACCGAGCTCGACCCGCCCACCGGGTACGCCACGCCGGCGTTCGGCCCGGGCAGCCCCCCGTACCCCGCGCCCACGTGGTCATGGACGCTCAGCGAGTTCGGCTATGCGGTGGCGCAGCCCGGGCAGCGCGCGGGTCGGTGGGTGGTGCGCCTTCGCGACATGGACGGCAGGCAGCAGGCCACGTGCGGAGTACAGGGCCGCACGCTCAGCTGCACGCCGCGCCCATAGACCGCACACGCCATCATCGAATGCGCACGGTTTTCTTCACCACCTCTTAGGGAGGTCTCACCGCGCTCTGGCGATGGGCCGTGAGGCTGGCTCCATCACCCACCGAGAAGGAGCCGTGCCATGAAGATCCGCACCCGTAAGTTCACCAGCCTGCTGCTCGCGGGGAGCATCCTCGCCACCGGTGCAGCCGGCCTCGGCGCGTCGAGTGCGCTGGCGCATGACAGCGGCGGCAGCAGCACCGCCACGAGCCAGCAGCGTGATGGCCACCGGGGGCCCGCCGGCGTGACAGCCGGG
>JBIIJJ010000195.1:0-3568 GCA_044233875.1 Miltoncostaeaceae bacterium
CCGTTGCCCAGCAGTACCTCGTAGCCGTCGGGCAGCCCGAGCAGCGCGGACATGCCGGTGCGGGCGCGCCCCACCATCGCCTTCACCGTCTTCTGGCGGTGTGACGTGCCCATGTAGGAATCACCCGTTTCGGCCAGCGCGCGCAGGGCCTCCACGCGCACCTTCGAGGGGCCGCTGCCAAACCGCCCATCGGCGGGCAGCAGGTCGAGTGGGATGCGGACTTCGGCGTTCTGGTCGGTCATGGCGCGGAACATACATGGGCAGGTGCCCCTGCCGGTCGCGGAGAATAATCGGGGCATGCCTGCACGCATTTCCGCCATCGGGGCCGCGGCCATCGCGCTGCTGGCCATCCCCTCGCTCGCGGTGGCCGCCAACGAGGACATCTCGTTCGTGGCGGCCGGCTCCGAACGCCACGCCATCATCAGCCCGCCGGAGCAGGTGAAGCCCGGTGTGCGCCCGCCGGTGGTGCTGCTGTTCCCGCGCGAGGGCACCACGGCGCAGGATGCCCTCGACCGCTTCGGCTACTCGGTGCATCGCGCGGGCGCGGTGGCCGTGGCACTGGACGCCCTTCCGTGTGCTGCCATGGGCAACCAGCCGTGCTGGTACCCCATGCAGGCTGATCGTCGCGCGCTCGACGCCACGGCCGTCGCCGAGCTCATCAATGTGCTCGACCGCCGCACCGATATGGACAGCACGCGCCTCGTGACCCTGGGCGAGTCCAGCGGCGCGTCGTTCGCCGTCAGCATGACCATGGGCCTGCCGGGCCGCATCGACGGCGCGCTCGGGGTGTCGGCCTTCGACCCCACGCGCACGGTGGTGCTCGACCCCGCCACGCAGCAGGTGGTTCTTCCGCTGCAGCTCGGGGGCAACTCGAAGATCCGCGCGCAGCGCAACCGCCAGCACATGATCCTCATGCGCGGCTCGGCCGACACCACCATCGTGCCCCGCCTCACCATGCAGCTGCGCGACCGCCTCGCCCGGGCGGGCTGGACCAACGACTACATCAAGCTCGTCACGGTGCCCAACGCGCAGTTCGCGTCACCGGCACTCGCCGCCCCGCGCCGCATTACCCCGGCGCTGCGCGACCTCATCCGACACACGCTCGAGCTCGACGTGCCCCGCGGCCAGGTGCGGCGCCTTGCCACCCTGGGGTACCTGCCCAGGAATGCCACGCCATCGAACACCTCTGACTACGCGCTGTCGCAGGCCGTCATGGGATTCCAGGGGTGGAACGGCCTTCCGCGCACGGGCCAGGCCGATGCCGATACCCAGAAGCGCCTTTCCACGGCAGGTCGCCCGCAGCCCCGCCGCAAGGGCGGTGGCAAGTGGCTGGAGGGCTACATCGACCGGCAGGTCGTGCTGCTCGTGGACCGGGGCCGCGTGGTGCGGGCCATTCACTTCTCCAGCGGCGCCTCCGGCAACACCCCGCGCGGCACCTACTCGATCTTTCGCAAGGAACTCATGAGCTGGTCGATCCCGTTCAGCTCATGGATGCCCTACGCCTCGTACTTCACGGGTGGCTTCGCCTTCCACGAGTACCCCGACGTGCCTGGCTACCCGGCATCCCACGGGTGCGTGCGCATTGCCGCGCCGTTCGCACCGTTCCTCTACGAGTTCGCCTCGTACGGAACGCCCGTGCACATGTACTAGTCAGGCGCCCGGGTGCGACCGGGGATCCTGAACGAGGCGATGAGCCCGAGGAACACGAAGGCTGCTGCCACCCAGCCCACCACCTGCACGGCATCGGCGAACGACTGATCCAGCGCGGGGGCGAGGGAGGCCGTGCCCGGGTCGGCGGATAGCTGCGGTATGGCCGTGCCGGCCGATGACTTCACCGCCTGTGCCACCTGCTCGGCCTGCGCCGCGGGCACGCCCTGTGCCTCAACGGACGAGGTCACGTGCGATGTCACCGCCACGGCCAGGGCCACGCCGAGCACGGCCGTGCCGAGGGCCGATCCCACCTGCCGCAGCGTCGACTGCAGCGCGCTCGCCTGACCGGATTCGGTGACGGGAACCTCGGCCAGCGCCACGTTAGTGAGCTGGGCCGTGGCGAAGCCCACGCCCAGGCCGTAGATGGCCAGCGGGGCCACGAAGGCCCATGCCGACACCCCGGGCGACACCACGAAGGCGAACCACAGGATGCCGGCGATCTCCAGCACCATTCCCAACTGCACGATGCGGGGCCCGCCGAGCCGGCGTGACACCGGTGCCGCAAGCCCGCCCGACACCATCGCGCCGGCTGCCAGGGCAAGGATCACCAGCCCGGCGCCCAGGGCCGTCATGCCCAGCACGTTCTGAAGGAAGAGCGGGATCACGAAGATCACGCCGAATTCGCCCAGCGACACGATCAGGATCGTCACGCCGCCCCAGCGGAACGTGGGAAGCCGGAACAGCGAGAGGTCCACCAGCGTGGCCCGGCCCCTTCGGGTTCGCCACAGCGTCCAGGCCACGAAGCACGCGAGGAGCAGCACCGATACCCCGAGTGCCCAGGGAACGGGTGACCCGGGCAGGGGCCACCATGACGGACTGTCCGGCGTGGCCGCCCACCATCCGTATCGCTCGCCCTCGATGAGCCCGAACACCAGCAGCGCCAGCCCGCTCGAGATCAGCAACACGCCCACCCAGTCGCGGAGTCCGGGCGCATCGGGCTCCTTCGACTCGGGCACCAGCAGCAGCGCGCCGACGATCACGATCAGTGCCAGTGGCGGGTTGATCCAGAAGATGAGCCGCCATGAGAACTCGGTGGTCAGCCACCCGCCCAGCACCGGACCCACGGCCGCCATGCCGGCGATTGTGGCGCCCCAGATGCCGAACGCCGTGGCGCGGTCGCGGCCCTGGAAGTTGGCGTTCACCAGCGACAGGCTCGTTGGCAGCACCATCGCGCCCCCAATCCCCTGCAGGCCGCGTGCCAGTAGAAGGGTGCCTGCCGTGGTGGCGAGGGCAGCCAGCACCGATGCCACGGCGAACACCACCACGCCCATGATGAATAGGCGCCGCCGCCCGAAGCGGTCCGCCGTCGCCCCGACCGCGATGAGCAGCGCGGCGAACACCAGCGCGTATAGCGAGTTCGTCCACTCCGCCTCGCTCAGGTCCATGCCGAGCGCATCGATGATCTCCGGCAGCGCGACGTTCACGATCGTGCTGTCGATGATGATCAGCGATACGCCGAGGGCGAGCACCGGCATGATCAGCCAGCGGCGGCGTCCTTCGAGGGCGATGGGCACGACGGCACCCTACCCCCACAAACGACGGGGGGCGGGTCCGAAGACCCGCCCCCCGAAGAAGCAGCTTCCGTATCTGAGTTGGATCAGACGCCCGGGGGCTTCGGGAAGCGGTGACGCATCGTGTACTGGTACGGGGTGGCGAACAGCAGGTCCGCGATGTCCTCGTCCGTACGCTCGATGGTCTGGGTCCAGATGGTGTCGGCACCGGGGATGATGAGGTCGAAGTTGAAGCTCATCAGACCGATCATCTCCTTCACCGGCAGCATGGCGCCCATGTTGTCCCACGGGGTCGCCTGCAGGGCCCAGGAGCGGATCGCGCCCGCCGAAGCGGTGCGGATCGACTC
>JBIIJJ010000196.1:0-3548 GCA_044233875.1 Miltoncostaeaceae bacterium
CTATCATCGCGCCCATGTCCGACTCCCTGAGCACTGACCGAATCGGCGTGATCGTGGTGGACCACGGAAGTCGCCGCACCGAGAGCAATGAGATGCTCGAGGAACTCACGCGCACATCCATCGCCGACCGCCTCGAGTACGACATCGTGGAGCCCGCGCACATGGAGCTGGCCGAGCCGTCCATCTCGACGGCTTTCGACCGCTGCGTGCAGCGCGGGGCAACCGCGGTGGTCATCCAGCCGTACTTCCTGCTTCCCGGCAAGCACTGGAACCAGGACATCCCGGAACTCGCCGCCGAGGCGGCGTCGCGGCACCCCGGCGTCAGCTACCTGGTTGCCGCCCCGTTCGGGGTGCACCCCCTCATGGCAGACGTGGTGAGCGCCCGGGTGGAGTACTGCCTGGCGCACATCCGCGGCGAGGTGCCGGAGTGCGAGGCCTGCGCCGGCACCGGCGTGTGCCGCATGCGTACCGGTGAGCCCGTGGAGGCCGCCGCCTCCTAGCGCGCGAGAAGTGGCCGGGGCGGGCGGTCATGCCGCCGCGCCCCGGCCCTCGCGTTGCTACTTCTTCTTGGCGGCCGGCTTCTTCGGGGCGGCCTTCTTCACCGTCTTCTTGGCGGCGGCGGTGGCCTTCGCCGTCGTGCGCTTGGCGGCGGTGGTGGCCTTCTTGACGTCCTTCTTGGCCGTGGCCACGGCCTTCTTCTCGACCTTCTTGGCGGCCGTGATCGGCTTGAACTTGCCGTTCGCGGCCTCCTTCAGCGATGCACCGGGAGTGAAGCGCACCACGGTGCGGGCCGGGATCTTGACCTTGCCGCCGGTCTGGGGGTTGACCCCGGTGCGGGCTGCGCGACGCGCGGTGCTGAACGTGCCGAAGCCGAGGAACGCAACGCGCTCGCCCTTGTGGACACCCTCCTTGAGGAGGTCCAGGAAGTGCTTGGTCACGTTCGTGGCCTCGGCCACGGTCATGTCCGTACGGTCGGCGAGGGCCTTCGCGAACTCGCTCGTGTTCATTCGTTCCCCTTCGTGGGAGTCAAGGACGATCGGGCCCGGTGAAAGGGCCTGTGGGGCGACACTACCAGTGGCCGCACACGCCAACCGCGCAGGTTTTACGCCGGGTCACGCCGAAGGGAACGGGCATGCCGGGCGACCAGCACATCACCGAGAGCGGGCAGATGAGCCTTGCCCACCCCGAACTGGTGCCGGGCGACCAGGTGAGGTTCCCGCATCGGCGTGGGTGGCGGTTCGGCGTGCTGGTGGGCTTCGATGGCCGTGACGCCATCATCACGGCCCGCGACGGCGCCCGCCGGGAGCGCGTGCCGGCCACGACGGTATCCCCATGGCCCCCCCGCTGACCCCGGTGCCAGGCACGTAACCGTCAGTCGCCCGCTGCCTCGCGGTCGAGCACCAGCAGTTGGTCGGCTGCGCGAACGCGGCCGGCGGGGATGGAGGGGTCACCCGCCTGCAGGCGCGCGGCCATCTCGCGCTTGGATTTCCCGGTGACGAGCCACACCACCTGGCGCGCGGCGTCGAGCGCCGGGTAGGTGAGGGTGACGCGCTCGGTGCCGTTGAATGGGCGTGCCGTCGCGGCAACCAGCGTGTCATGGACGTCGAGCACCGGGTCACCCGGCGCGAGGCTCGCGGTGTGGCCGTCCTCGCCCAGCCCGAGCTGGATCACGTCGATGGGACCGCCGAGTTCACCGAGCACCCGGGCGTAGTCGCGAACGGCGGCGCGTGCGCCCTCCACCACGCGCATGGGGTGCAGGTGGGCCGCCTGTGCGGGCGAGCCCTCAAGCAGATGGCGAATGCGCGTGAGGTTGCGGCGTTCATCGCCATCGGGCGCAACGCGCTCATCCACCTGCAGGAGGTCCACGCGTGTCCATGGCAGATCCCGGGCGAAGAGGTCGGCCATCATGACCCACGGCGACCGCCCCCCCGAGAGCGCCAGGGACGCCCGCGGGCGCGCGTCCAGGGCCGCGATGAGTTGTGCCGCGATCGCCCCGGCGGCATACGCCGCCGCCTCATCACCATCACCGGGAACCGCACGATCCATCATGATCGTGAGGGTACCCTTGGCGCGGCGGGCCATCCGGCGCCGCCACGGCCTGGGGGAGTGCATGAGGATCGCCATGGTGGGGCTCGGCAGGATGGGGGCCAACATGTCCGAGCGGCTCGTGCGCGCCGGCCATGAGGTGGTGGGGTACGACCACGACGCCGGGGCCGTGGGGGGCGTGGCTGCCCGGGGCGCTGTGGGTGCCAGCGACGTGGCCTCGATGGTGGCCCAGCTCGATGCACCGCGCGTGGTGTGGTTCATGCTGCCCGCCGCGGTCACCACGGCGGCGATCGACGAGGTGGCGGCGCACCTCGAGCCCGGCGATATCGTGGTGGACGGCGGCAACGGTCACTACCACGAGGACATCCGGCGGGCGGCACGCCTCGCGGAGAGGGGCATCCATCATGTGGATGCCGGAGTGAGTGGCGGGGTATGGGGGCTGGACCGGGGGTACTGCCTGATGGTCGGTGGCGACGACGCCGCCGTGACCACGCTGCGTCCGGTGCTCGAAGCGCTCGCACCGGGCGTGGGGGCCGCGCCGCGCACCCCGGGCCGGGATGGCCCCCCGGCACCCGAGGAGGAGGGGTGGATGCACTGCGGCGCCGCCGGCGCCGGCCACTTCGTGAAGATGGTGCACAACGGCATCGAGTACGGGCTCATGGCCGCGTATGCGGAGGGCCTGAACGTGCTGCACCACGCGGACATCGGCATGTCCGAGCGCGCGGCCGATGCCGAGACCGCCCCGCTGGGGGATCCCTCGCTGTACCGGTACGACATCGACGTTCCCGCCGTGGCCGAGCTCTGGCGGCGCGGCAGCGTGGTGGGTTCGTGGCTGCTCGACCTGACCGCCGATGAACTTGCGCGCGACCCGGGGCTCGATGGCTTCTCAGGCCGCGTGGCCGACTCCGGCGAGGGGCGCTGGACCGTGCAGGCGGCCGTTGACGAGGGCGTGCCCGTGCCCGTCCTGGCCGCGGCCCTCTTCAGCCGCTTCTCGAGTCGCGGCAACGACGACTACGCCAACCGTGTGCTCTCGGCCATGCGCCGCGGGTTCGGCGGGCACGTGGAGGGTGGTTCATGAGCGGTCGCGCAGACAGCCTGGTGCTTTTCGGGGCCACGGGCGACCTCGCATACAAGAAGCTGTTCCCCGCTCTCCATGCGCTCGAGGCCCGTGGGCAACTCGGCATCCCCGTGGTGGGCATCGCCCGGGAGGGATGGACCCTCGAGCGCCTGTGCGAGCGCATTCGCGACTCCCTCCGCGACGCCGGCGTTCCGGATGGCGACCCGGCCACCGAGCGGCTGCTGGCCTCGATGCGGTACGTGCACGGCGAGTACTCCGACCCGTCCACGTTCGACGAGCTCGCCCGCGTGCTCTCCGACACCTCGCGCCCGGTCTTCTACCTGGCCATACCGCCCGGCCTGTTCGGCGACGTCGTGGACGCCCTGGCCCACCACGACCTCACGGCGCATTGCCGCGTGGTCGTGGAGAAGCCCCTCGGGCGCGA
>JBIIJJ010000197.1:0-3532 GCA_044233875.1 Miltoncostaeaceae bacterium
CGGCCAGGCCTCGCACGTCCATCATGCCGGCCAGCTTCTGCAGGGCCTGGTTCTCGATCTGGCGGATGCGCTCGCGCGTCACGTTGAACGTGCGGCCCACCTCATCGAGGGTGCGGGGCTGCTCGCCCCCCAGGCCGTAGCGCAGCTCGAGCACCCGGCGCTCGCGGTACGAGAGCGAGTTCAGGACGTCCTGCAGCGCCTCGTTGCGCAGGGTCTCATCGGCAGCCGCCTCGGGCGAGATGGCCTTCTCGTCGGCGATGAACTGGCCGAACTCCGACTCCTCCTCGTCGCCCACCGGCTTCTCGAGCGACACCGGCGTCTGGGCGCTGCGGCGGATGGACTCCACCTCGGCCTCGGTGAGTCCGATGGAGGCGCCGATCTCGGCGTTGCTCGGGTCGCGGCCCAGCTCGGCCAGCAGCTTGCGCTCGGTGCGGTTGATCTTGTTGAGCTTCTCCACCACGTGCACGGGCATGCGGATGGTGCGGCCCTTGTCGGCAATGGCGCGTGCCACGGCCTGGCGGATCCACCACGTGGCGTACGTCGAGAACTTGTAGCCCTTGCGGTAGTCGAACTTCTCCGCTGCGCGCACGAGCCCGAGGGTGCCCTCCTGGATCAGGTCGAGGAACGCCAGGCCCTGGTTGCGGTAGTTCTTGGCGATCGACACCACGAGTCGCAGGTTGCTCTCGACCATCTTCTGCTTGGCCTGGAGGTCGCCCTCCTCGATGAGCTTGGCGAGCTCGACTTCCTGGCGGGCGGTGAGCAGCGGGATGCGGCCGATGTCCCGCAGGAAGAGCTGCAGCAGGTCCGTGGTGCTCTCGGCCTTCGCCGCAACGCGGCGCGGGCGCTCAGCCTCCTCGGCCAGCTTGGCGCGACGCTCCTGCGCCTCGGGCTCCTCGAGGAGCTCGATGCCCATCTCGTCGATGTGGGTGTAGAGGGCCTCGGCGTCCTCCTGCACGATGTCCATGCCCTGGAGGGCCTCGGCGACCTCTTCGATGCCGAGGAAGCCCTGCTCCTGCCCACGGGTGAGGAGAACCTGCATCTCCTCGTGGCCAACGATCTCCTTGAGCGTCATCCCTGTCGTCCCCTTTGGCCCGGCCCCTTGGCCGGCGCCTCGTCGTCCGTTCCGCCGCGGGAGCGCCCACGGCGGGTTCTCGAATGCCGATCTCGACTTCGATATGCCCGGGGGGAGGGTTCGGCACCCACCGCCCGGACCTGCCCTGCTCACCCGCCTGCCCATGGGGCAGGGACGAGGATCCAACGTGCCGGGTCACACGCCCGGCATCTTGCTGTTCGGCAGTTTCCCCACCGGCCCTTATGGACCGGTTAAGGGGTTCGCGCCTGAAGGTAAACATCCTGCCGCTCCCATATCAGGGGGTACGGGAGGATCCTTACCGGTTCGTGACCATCCGGCTCACGGCTGGGCGTCCTTCTTCGCCTGGTCCGCGATGCCCCTGAGCAGGGCCAGGGCGGTGGCCCCGATCGGCGCCTCCCGGTCGATGTCGACCACGCGCTTCCAGGACGCCACGACGTCCTTCGGGTCCCTGCGGTACGTGGCCAGCCACCCGCGGTTGAACCACGCCAGCTGGCTGTCCGGGTTCGCCGTGGTGATGCGGCGCAACTGGGTCGTGGCGCGGTCCATGCCCGCATCGCCGGTGGCGGCATCCACCATCGCCAGGCCGATCGCGGCACCCAGGGAGCCGGGGTCGGCCGCCTCGGCACGACGGTAGGAATCCGCCGCGGCGTCCTGTGCGCCCGCCCTCTGCTCGGCCGCTCCGAGGCGCAGGAGGGACGCGGCGTCGTCGTCACGCGCGTCGGACCGGTAGCGATCCACCTGCGCCGAGGCCGACAGGCCCGCGATGTCCTCGGGCACGGGGTCGGCCAGCACCATCGCGAGGGGTGGCAGGTCGGTGGCCCCCGTGAGCTCCTCGCCGGGGGCGGCCACCACGCCCACCACGATCGGCTGCGCCTCATCAGGCGGGGCCAGCTGGCTCGTGCCGCCCAGGGACAGCGCGCCCACCGTGACGATGCCGGCCACGACAAGGCCGGCAACGATGACGCCGATGATGCGGCCGGGGCTCATGGCCGGGCAGTGTGCCACCGGCGGGGCGCCCGGTGGCGGGACGTACGTCCCCGCGTGACCTCGATCAGGCTGCCGCGGGTGGTGCCAGCGCGTCGAGGGCGTCGCGCAGCGCGCTGAGCGGAACGCGTGCCAGGCCCCAGCCGATCCACCCGCCGCCGCTGCGGCTGGCGATTCCGGTGGGCACCCCCGGTGCCTCGCCGGCGTCGATGCACAGGCGGGCATCGATGGCCATCTCGGCGCAGGCGATGACGCCCTGGTCGCCGGTCCACGGTGCGGCGTCGGGGGCGGATGTGCCCCCGACGTACTCGGCATCGTCCGCGACCGGCGCGGGGGCGGTGAACCACGTACCCGGCATGCCGGCAAGCATGATGGCCACGTCGGTCCCGTTGCCGGTCATGCCGATCACGAGGCTCGAGCGCCCGCTGCCGGCGGCGGCCTGAAGCGCGGCGCGGGCCGCCCCCGCCATCACCGGCAAGGCGAGGCGCCCCGACTGGCCGGCCGCCGTCATGACGGCGGGCACCGAGTCGAGGGCGCGCGACGCCAGGCCGGGCAGCAGGGCCTCCATCAGCAGCATCGATGCCGCGCGTGGGGTGGGCGATGCGCCGTCGCCCATGAGGGCAGCCGTGCGCGACAGGGCCGCGAGGTCGATCGGCCCCGTGGCCTCGAGGGCGGCGGCCACCCCGGGGGCCACCCGGTCGGACAGCAGGCGGTGGCGTGCCAGCACCTCACGAGTGCGCGCGCCCGGCGGAAGGCCGTCGCCGGCGCCATCGGACAGCGGCGCCCATGCGTCGGTTCCGGTCACCTCGTCGTGAACGGCCCACACGCCCATCGACGGCGACAGCACGCCGCACATGGGAGCCGCGACGCCGTGCCGGTCGGTGGGCGCCAGGGCGATGGCGCCCTGCTGGATGAGCGCTGCGGCGTCGCCCTGATCGGCTGCCCACCCCTCGAGCATCGCGGCCCTGGCCACCTGCGCGCGCATTGCGGGCCCGAGGTGGTCCCATTCGCATGGGGGCCCCGCGTGGAGGATGACGCGATCATCGAGCCCGGGTACCAGGTCTGCGGCAAGACCCGCGCCCACGAGGTGGGGGCGGGCGGCATCGAGGGCCTCGAGCGCCTGCCGGTTGCCGTGCTCCACGTCGTCGTCGGCGTAGGCGCGGGTGAGCAGGGCGACGTCGCGGAGGTCGCCCCTGGCCGGCGGCGACCATTCGACCACGAGAGGTTCCACGCCCTGCGCGCGGAGCCCGTCGTCAACGCCCGGGGCCTCGATGGTGGCGATGGCCAGTGGCATGGGGCAATCGTAGGCCGTGCCCCGGGCGCACCCGCCGTCAGGTGAGCAGGAACGCCAGGCCCACGGCCACCCCGAGCGCCACGACACCCATGCGGAAGATGCCCTCGTTCAGGTGCTGGACGGTCTTGCCGCCCATCCATCCGCCGGCCCACGCCCCGACG
>JBIIJJ010000198.1:0-3502 GCA_044233875.1 Miltoncostaeaceae bacterium
CGCCGGTGGGGTTGTCGTCGTTGGCGTCGAGCGTGGTGAGCGACGACACGGCCGATCCCGTGTAGGCGCCCAGCAGGGTGTCGAACGACGAGCCCTGGGTGGTCATGCGCACCGTGCCGCTCGCCGGGGCGGTCCACCGGTACCACACCGATGCGCTTGCGCCGGAGCCGCCATGGGCTGGCTCGCCGGTCTCGCGGGTGGCATCCACCGTGGTGCCGGCCACGCTGCCGCTGGCGCCGGTGATGGACTGCGCGGCGATGAAGGCGTCGTTGGCAACGGCCAGTGCCTTGGGGCCGGTGTCGTCCAGCTGCGTGCCGGCCTCGGCGGCGGTGATGCCGCCAATGGCGCGCACGGGGCGGTCGGGCTCCACCAGCAGCACGTCGGGGTCGTTGCGCAGGCGGCTCACGTCGGCCGGGTCGAGATCGGCCACGAAGCCCTTGCCGATGGTGCGGATGACGGTGTCCACGTCGTTGCCGCGCTTCTCCTCCGCGCGCACCTGGGCTGCCAGGTTGGCGTCGGGCTGCATCAGCACGATCTGCGGCGTCTCGGCCGCTGATGCCGTACCGGAGGCCAGCAGGGCCCCCGCGGTTAGTGCGCCGCCAACCAGCGCGACGGTGAGGTGCTTCACGGACGAACGCGGAGTGGTCATGGCTGAAAGGTACGCCCGGTGCCTATCCCTTCGGGGGGTAGCCGCGGTCCTTCACGCTTTTCTCACAAGTCGCGTACCTCTACCGTGCAATTCGTGGCTGCCCCGACCCCCGTCCTGCTCATCCCCCCATCGGAGGGCAAGGCCGAGGGCGGAGATGGCCCGCCCGTCGACTGGGCGGGCGGTGTATTCGGTGCTCTCGCCGCGCAGCGCAGGGCCGTGCGCGATGCCGTGATCGCGGCGCTGGGCACGGGCGCCCCCGAGAAGCTGCTGGGGGTACGCGGCGCGCACCTGGACCGTGCGTTGCAGGAGTGGGGAGCCATCGACTCCGCCCCTACGGCGCGGGCGGTGGATCGCTATGCCGGCGTGGTGTGGGGAGGGCTCGACCTGCCCACGCTGCCCTCGCCGGCGCGCAGGCGTGCGCTGGGGCGCATCGTGGTGCCGTCCGGCCTGTGGGGGCTGGTGGCGGCCACCGATGGCATTCCCCCCTATCGACTGAAGATGGGAGCACGGCTGGCGGGCCTGGGCCAGCTCGCCACCTGGTGGCGCCCGGAGGTGTCGCGGGCGCTGGCCGTGCGCGCGGGCAGGGGCTGCGTGATCGACCTGCTTCCCCAGGAGCACCGCCAGGCCATCGATCCGTCGGCGCTGCGGCCGGGGAGCATGGTGAGGGTGGAGATCGTGGAGGATGGCCCCGCGGGCCGGCGGTCGGTGGGGCACGCCGGCAAGGCGATCAAGGGCGCTCTCGCCCGGGCCATCCTGGAGCAGGATGCTCGCACGGCACCCGAGATCGCATCACTCGATGCACCGGGGCTCTCGCTGGCTGCGGTGGAGCAGGGTGACATCGTGGTCGTGACCTTCAGGAGGCACGCATGACCTGGGTGCAATCGTTCATCGTGGCGATCCTCGCGGTGGCCACGGTCTTCTACGTGGCGCGCGCGGTCATCATCCGGCGCGCCGGTAACCCCAACTGGACCCGGTGGGCCCTTGTGGCCGGGCTATTCGCCCTGGCCCTCGTGCTGAACCTCGTGGCCCTGGGGGTGCGCGGCTAGCCGCGCACCGCCAGCGACCTCACTTCTTCTTCGGCGCGGCCTTCTTGGCCGGGGCCTTGGCCGCAGGCTTTGCGGCGGCCTTGGCAGCGGGCTTGGCCGCAGCCTTGGCCGGCGCGGCCTTCTTGGCCGGGGCCTTGGCAGCCGGCTTGGCGGCAGTCGCCTTCTTGGCCGGGGCCTTGGCCGCAGGCTTTGCGGCGGCCTTGGCAGCGGGCTTGGCGGCAGCCTTGGCCGGCGCGGCCTTCTTGGCCGCCGGCTTGGCGGCAGGCTTCTTGGCAGCGGGCTTCGCCGCGGCCTTGGCCGGCGCAGCCTTCTTGGCCGGGGCCTTGGCAGCCGGCTTGGCGGCCTCCTTCTCGGCGGCCTTCTCCATGGCGGCCTTGGCCAGCGCCTGAACAGATGCCGGGGTGCTCGACAGCGGCGGGCGCACTGTGGCGCGCATTGACGAGCGCGACTGCTGGGCAGCGGCGGCGCGTGCGGCGGCGGCGGCCTTGGGGTCGGCCTTGGGCGGCGGCTTGGGGGCGATGCGCTTGCCGGTGGGCTTGTGCTTGATGACCAGCTTGCCGCTGAGGGCGTCGTCGATGAGCTGGTTTGCGGCTTCCTCGTCCACGTTGCGCGCGTACATGAGCTCGCTCACCAGCACCCGGCGGGCGCGCTCGAGCATCTGCATCTCGCCGGGGCTCAGGCGGGCGTCCTGCTGGCGCCGCTCGAGGTTGCGCACCACCTCGGCCAGTTCGAGGATGTCCCCGCTCCGCAGCTTCTCCTGGTTGCGCTTGAAGCGCTGGTTCCACTGGGCGGGCATCTCGCTGCCGTCGGCGGCCAGCACGGCCAGCACCTCGTTGACGGCGCGCTCGTTGATGACGGGGCGGAGGCCCGCGCTCTCGGCGTTCTCGCAGGGCACCATGACGGTCATCGGCGGCTGCAGGATCTCGATCGTCAGGTACTCGCGCCGCTCACCGCGGATCTCATGGAACTCCTTGGCCAGCACCGTGCCCGCACCGTGGTGCGGGTAGACGACCTTGTCCCCAACCTCGAACATCCAATCTCCTCATGCAATGTGACCGCGGCGCCGGCTGGCGCGCGCGTTACCGCCCGGGTGGTGGGCGAGGCCTACCAGTTGGCCGGCCAGCGCTCCAGCACCTCGTTGTGGCGCTTGGCGCGATCCCTGCGCGCCTGCTCCGCGGGGTCGTCGGCGGCTTCCTTGGCCCGTCGCAGCGCCTCGATCATGTCGTGGCGCCGCTGCTCCTTCTCCTTGGCCTCCTGCGCAGCCTTGCGCTTGGCCTTGGCGAGCGTGCTGTCGTGATGTGCTCCGAACACGAATGCGCAGGATAGCGCCCGCAGCCCCGGATTCTCAGGAGATCACCCCGCCGGCTGCCAGCACGAGCACGATCACGCCCAGTGCCACGCGGTACACCACGAAGATGTAGAGCGAGTGATTGGCCAGCCAGCGCAGCAGGAACGCGATGGCCGCGTAGCCCACCACGAACGCGGCGATGCTCGCGATGATGATGGAGCCCACGCCCACGCCGCCGGTCGACCCGCCCAACTCGCCGTACAGGCCGTAGACGCCCGAGAGCACGATGGCGGGGATCGACAGCAGGAACGAAAAGCGCGCCGCGGCCTCGCGGTTGAAGCCCAGCAGCAGGCCTGCGCTGATGGTGGCGCCCGATCGCGACACGCCGGGGATCAGCGCCAGGGCCTGGGCGAAGCCCACCACGATGGCGTCGTTGCGGTTCACCATGTCCACCGTGCGCTGCTTGCGGCTCAGCCAGTCGATGAGGCCGAGGATCACGCCGAACACGATCAGCGTGGT
>JBIIJJ010000199.1:0-3488 GCA_044233875.1 Miltoncostaeaceae bacterium
CCTCGACCAGATCACCGGTCTGCTGGGCGGCTGACCCATGCGTTTCGGGGCATTCCTCGCGCCGTTCCATGACCCGCGCGAGAACCCCACGCTCGCGCTGGAGCGTGACCTCGACCTGATCGTGGCGATGGACCGCCTGGGCTTCGACGAGGTCTGGGTGGGCGAGCACCACTCGACGGGCTGGGAGTACATCGCCTCGCCCGAGATCTTCCTGGCGGTGGCCGCCGAGCGCACCAGGCACATCAGGCTGGGCACGGGAGCCGTGAGCCTGACCTACCACCACCCCCTGATGGTGGCCGACCGCATCGTGCTGCTCGACCACCTCACGCGCGGGCGCATCAACTTCGGCGTGGGCCCCGGCGGGCACCTGTCGGACGCCGCGATGCTGGGCATCCCGGCCGCGGAGATCCGCGATCGGATGGAGCAGAACCTCGAGGCGATCCTGCACCTGCTCACCAGCACGGAACCCCTCACGGCGTCGGGGCCGGGGTGGGAGATGCACGACGCCGTGCTGCAACTTCGCCCCTACCAGCGGCCCTACCCGCCGCTGGCGATACCCAGCCTGGAATCGCCGTTCGGCATGGCCCTTGCCGGTCGCCTGGGCGCGGCTCCTCTCTCGCTGTTCTTCGGGGCGTCCGACCTGCCCGCCCAGTGGGCCATCACCGAGGATGCCGCTGCGCGCGCCGGACGCACGGCGTCGCGTGACGACTGGCGCATCGTGGTTCCCGTGCACCTGGCAGAGACCCGGGAGCAGGCGGTCGAGGAGATCCGCTCCGGCGCCGGCGAGTGGATGTTCGAGTACGTGCAGGCCCTCACCGGACGCCCCGCGCCCGTGCCCGGCCCGAAGCACATGGCCGTCGAGCAGATGATCGAGGCGGGGTCGTGGGTGGTGGGCACTCCGGACGACCTCATCGCGTTCATCCGGGGCCTGGAGGACCGCACCGGGGGGTTCGGCACGTTCCTCGCGTGGGGCCATGAGTGGGCCGGACCCGAGGCCACGCTGCGGTCGCTCGACCTGTTCGCCCGGTTCGTGATGCCGCAGTTCCAGGGATCGCTGGAGGGGCTGCAGGCGTCTGGCGACGTGGCCAGGGCGAAGGCGGCGGGGCTGCACCAGCAGCGCGTGGCAGGCGTGGAGGCCGCCCGCCAGCGCAACGCCGGCGACCAGCGCGGCACGTAGGTCGGTTCCCCCCGGCAGGGGGCCGCGCCGGTGATACGTTCGGCGCCATGACGTATGCGCGATCCCGCCTGCTGGTCGGCATCACCGCGGTGGGCACCTGGGTGGTCATCTGCATCGCCTTCCTGGCCGCGGGCGGGGCGTCGCTGCTGCCCGACGCGAATGCGTCGGCCGGCACGCAGGCGGGCCTGCTGTTCGCCGTGCTCGGCGCCTACGTGCTGGTGAGCCTGCCCTTCGACCTGCTTGGCGGGTTGGTGCTGCCCCGGCGCCACGGGCGGGCGGTCGCGCCCACCGGCACCTATCTGACCGGCTGGCTGCGGGGCGTGGTGGTACAGGTGGTCGTGATGGCCGCGGCTGCCGCGCTGATCGTGCTGGCGGGAAGCGCCGGTGGCAACGGCGCCGGGCTGGCGGTGGCGGCCGGCATCGCGCTGGTGATCGCGCTCGGCAGGCTTCCCCTGGCGCGCGCGGTGGCGGCGCTGGGCCCGCCCGTGGCGATGGACGGTGCGCGGGGAACGGTGACCATCGCGGCGGCAGACGTGGGCTTCACCGGTGGCGTCACGGGCCTGTCGGGGCGCGTCACCATGCCCGCCGCATGGCGCGACGTCCTGGGCGACGGCCTGCAGGTGGAGCTTGCGCGCAGGCGATCGCAGGCCGGGGCGTCGTACTGGCTGGGCATCGTGGTCGCGCTGGCATGGACGGTGGGTGGTGTGGCGGTGTCGATGGCCCTGCCCGGAGGCGGCGCCGGTGACATGTCGGCCCTGGTGGTCACCGGGGCCTGGTTCACCCTGTGGTCGTTCGTGGGCCTGCTGGTGCTGCCATCGGTGAGCAGGCCGGCCGTTCGGGCGGCCGATGCCGCGGCGGCCGCGGCCTTCCCCCACGATCAGGTGGCCGCGGTCATATCGTCGCTGGACGCCCTGCAGGACGACGAGCCCGAGCGACCCGACGCCGTCGAGGCAATCTTCCACCCCATTCCCGGGGCAGCCGGGCGCATCGCCGCGCTGGGCACCCCGCCCCCCGGCCCCCGGCCGTGGAACGTGGCGCGCACGGCGCTGCCGATGTCGTGGTGCTGCCTTGGCCTGCTTGGCCGCGCGGTGCACTGCAATGCCGGGCGCCCCGAGCTGTGGGTGCTGCTGCCCACCGACTGAGCCCGCGGGCGGGGCCTGAGGTCAGTCGAGGGCGTCGACCGCCCGCACGTTGCGGATGTCGAAGTCGTCCTCTCCCCATGGGGTGGAGAGGAACGCCTGGGTGGCCTCGATGGCGATGGCCGGCGAGGTGGCGCGCATGCTCATGACCAGAACGTTCGCGTGGTTGTACTTGCGCGCGAGGCGGGCGGTCTCGGCGTCGCCGCACAGCGCGGCGCGGGCGCCCGGCACCTTGTTCGCGGCGATGCACGCGCCGGTGCCGCTCCAGCAGAAGAGCACCGCGGCGTCGGCGGTGCCACCGGTGACGGCGCGGGCCGTGGCGGCACTGGCCTCGGCCCACTCGGTGTCGTCGCCGTCGATCAGCGGACCGATCAGGTCGACCTCGTAGCCCTGCTCGCGCAGCCAGTCGACCACCGCGTCGGTGACGGGCTGGCGCATGTCCGAACCCACGGCGATCCGCACCCCCCTACGCCCCCCTCATCAGAACTCGCATGGTGCCGAGGACGTGCGCGTACCGTCGGGGCAGGTGGTGTCTTTCCACACCGCACCCGTGAAGTCGGCGTCGGTCACGCGGGCTCCCGTCAGGTCCACACCGGTCAGGTTCGCGCCGGCGAAGGACACCTCATCCAGTTCGACGCCCCGCATCTCGCTGCCGGTGAGGTCCGCGTCGACAAGGGTCGCGCCGAAGAAGTCCGCACCGTTCAGGTCCGTCCTGCGAACCCGTGCCCCGTTGAGGTTCGCCCTGCGGAAGTTGGCCTTGGACATAAGGGCGTCGTTGATGATCGAGTCCACGAGGTCCGCCTCGCTGAAGTCGGCGCCCTTGAACGATCCCTCAGACAACTCGACACCCCTGAAGTTCTGCTTGCGCAAGTTCGCGCCGTCGCAGCTGGCGAAGCAGGCGGGCAGCGCCTGCGCCGCGGCGCGGGACTCCGTGGTATCCGACGAGGCGGGGGATCCGGACCCGCCGCACCCGGCGGCGAGCACGGTGGCGGCCAGCGCGAGACCGGCGGCGATGAAGCGTGTGGGGGATGTCATGGGCCGTGTGTCCTCTCGGCAGGTCGTTGCGCACGACTGTAGCCGCGACGTGGCGCTACGTTCCCGCCCATGATCGTTCGCGGAGGCACATTCGGGCCGGTGGCCACCAACACCTATGTGGTGGCCGACCGGGAGGG
>JBIIJJ010000200.1:0-3487 GCA_044233875.1 Miltoncostaeaceae bacterium
ACGGTGTGCCGTCGCGATGTGTACTCGGCGGTATTCAGCAAGCTCGAGCGCGCATGGGTGCACTCATCGAGCTTCGGCCGCAACAACCTGGCCATGGCCGCCGGCCTCGCCACCCTCAGCGTGATCGACGACGCCGACCTCCTGCGCCGCAGCGCCGAGCAGGGGAGGAAGCTGCTGGACGGCATCAACGGGCTGCGTGCGCGCCACGAGGTGCTGAAGGAGGCCCGCGGCGTGGGGTGCCTCGTGGCCATCGAGCTGCAGCGCCCCACGAGCGCCACGAAGCGCGTGGCCTGGGACGCCGTGCACGCCATGCACGAGGGCCTCTATCCCCAGATGGTGGTCATGCCGCTGCTCGAGCGCCACCACATCCTCACCCAGGTCACCGGCCGGGCCGATCCCATCATCCGCCTCATGCCGCCGTTCGTCATCTCGGATGACGACATCCGGTGGTTCGTGGACGCCCTCGACGACGTCCTGGGCCGCAGCCACCGCCTTGCGGGCCCCATCGCAGGGATGGGCCGCAATGCGCTGAGGGTCTCCCTCAGCGGGCGTCGGCGGCGGGCCGGCTGACGCCGGCCCCGCCCGGGAACGACCCCACCTGCCGCAGGCAGTGGCCCGCCACCTTGGCGCCGCGTGCACAGGCGTCCATGATGCCGGCGCCCTCATCCAGCGCCATCAGCACGCCTGCGGCGAAGGAGTCGCCCGCGCCGCAGGTGTCGGCGAGCTCATCGGGCGGCAGGGGTGTGACGTCGTACGTGCGCCACCCGGTGCCGCGCTCCCACACCCGCCCGCCGCGTGAGCCGTCCGTGAGGATGCACCAGCGGGCGCCCGTGGCATCGAGGTCGCGCTCGGACGCCCCCCCGGGGTTCTCGCTGGCCGACCCGATGTAGAGGTCCCACTGGTGACCGGCCGCGGCGTCCTCCTCAAGCGCCCGCGCATCGGTGGCCCGCACGCTGCCCCGCGCCGCGGCCGCCACGCGCAGCTCGGTATGGCGCCAGGCCGACCAGGTGATGCCGGTGCCGGCGGTGCCGATCACCTCGAGTATCTCCTCGTCCCGCGGCGGATGCAGGTGGCCCGTGTAGATCGTGCGCTCGCCGCCCGTGGGCACCAGCACCAGCGCGCGCGCGGTGCGCTCGCATGGCACCCAGTCCACGTGCAGGCCCACGCCGTCGCACGCGGCCGTGAGCATTGCGCCCTCGCTGTCGGCACCCCGCGTGGTGACCAGCCGCACCTGGGCGTCTTCGTGTGCCAGCCAGGCCGCGGTGTTCATGGCGCCCCCGCCGGGGCTCTCGCGCACCACCTGCCCGCGCACCTTCTCGCCCTCCTGCGCCAGGTGCGGCACGCGCATCAGCACGTCGAGGTACGAGGGTCCGGTGATGGTGATCACGACGACGATGCTAGGCGGCGCGCTACGGGGGATCCCCAACCGCGGGCTCGCGGCCGCACCCGGGGTCGGTCCGGCTCAGCGCGCGGCGTCGCCCAGCAGGTCACGGGCGATCACCACGCGCTGGATCTGGCTGGTGCCCTCGTAGAGCTCGGTGATCTTGGCGTCGCGGTACAGGCGCTCGGCGTCGTACTCGGCTGAGTAGCCGTATCCGCCGAGGGTCTGCACCGCCATGTCGGCGGCCTTCACCGCAACGGATGACGCGAACAGCTTGGCCTTGGCACCCGCGGGCCCGTGCGGCTGCCCCGCATCGCGCAGCGCCGCGGCGTGCAGGGTGAGCAGGCGGGCGGCATCCAGTTGCGCGGCGACGTCGGCGATGGGGAACTGCACTCCCTGGAAGCGCGCGATGGGGCCGCCGAACGCCTCGCGGTCGCTGGCGTACGACACCGCCAGGTCGAGCGCTGCCTGTGCGATGCCGCATGCCTGGGCCGCCACCGTGATGCGCCCGCCGTCGAGCGTGGCCAGGGCCAGCTTGAGGCCCTCACCCTCCGGGCCCAGCATGGCGTCGCCCGGAACATGCAGGCCATCGAACGAAAGGCCCACGGTTGATGAGGTGTGCAGCCCCAGCTTCGGTATCTCGGGGCCCGCCTCAAGCCCCGGGCCGGGGCCGGTGATGAACGCGCTCACGCCCCTGGCCCCCTCGCCGCCCGTTCGGGCGAACACCACGAACGCCTCGGCGAACCCGCCGTTGCTGATCCACTGCTTTGCACCGGAGATGTCCCAGCCGCCGTCCGAGGCCACGGCGCGCGTGCGCAGCGCCGCGGTGTCGGATCCCGCGTCGGGCTCGGTGAGCGCGTAGCAGCCGAAAACCTCACCGCTGGCCAGGCGGGGCAGCCACTCCTGCTTCTGGGCGTCGGTGCCAGCGCGCAGGATCGGTGCCGCCACCAGGCCGTTCTGCACGGCGATCGCCACCGCGGTGCCGGCATCGGCGCGCGCGATCTCCTCCACCACCAGGCACAGCGAGGTGGCGTCCAGGCCCGGCCCGCCGTACTCCTCCGGAACCGATGGCGTGAGCAGGCCCAGGCCGCCCATGCGCCGCAGGAGATCGACCGGAACATGCTTCGTGGCGTTCCAGCCGGCGGCCTGCGGCGCCACCTCGTTGGCCGCGAACTCGCGGGCCAGCGCCTGCACCTCGCGGTGGTCATCGGTGAGGGAGAGCATCGCCCGGAAAACTACTCGCACCCGCAGGCCGGGCCATCTCCCAGCGGGCATGGCACATTTCCGCGCATGGGAAAATTCAAGGAGTTCGTTCCGGTCGTCGGTGCCCTCATCGTCGTCGCCCTCTGCGCCCTCATTCCCCTGGGCGTCGGGCTCGGTGATGACGGTCTTTCCGGCGTGAGGTCGGCCACCGCCAACCTCGCCACCACCAACATCGAGGGCCAGTCCCTCCAGGGTGTGGCACAGCAGCAGCAGCAGCAGCTGACGGAGAGCATCGTCGCTGCCTCCAAGGACGGCAAGACGCCGAAGGAAATCGCGAAGGCGGTCTTCCAGACCGGTGCCGGCACCCTGGTGCAGGCTGAGGTCCAGGCGCTGCAGGGCGTGCAGCAGATCATCCAGCAGGCCAAGGCGGCCGACGTGCCGCCTGTCCCGGCCAAGCCCTAGCCGAAGCGGAATGGAACGACGAAGGGGGCCCATGCGGGCCCCCTTCGTGTGTTCCCATATGCGCCCCCCGGGGCGCTACTGCTTGCGCGGCGGCTTGCCGTCGTGGTCGCACAGCTCAGGGTGCCAACGGTGGAAGTGGTTGGCGTGCTGGCCGCTGTACGAGCCCGCGGGGTAGTACTCGTCGTAGAAGTCGGTGTCGAGGTGCTGCACCTGGGTGGTGAGGCGCTGGAACATCGGGTCCATCGCCACCGGGAACCTGCCGTAGGTGTCGTAGGCGTACTGGCAGTAGGCCTTCACCATGTCGACGGTCTCGTCATGCGGCCTCGGAATGGCCCCCGTGAAGGCCTCGTTCATCGACTCGGTCTTGTACGGCTTGCTCACGTCCGGGTCCATGGCGCCCCACTTCAGGGCCATGAAGGCATCCACCGCCTCGTGCATGTC
>JBIIJJ010000202.1:0-3485 GCA_044233875.1 Miltoncostaeaceae bacterium
AGCGCGTTGGAGATGCGCACCACCCGGCGGCGCTCGTCGTCTGCAGGCAGGTTCAGGCGATCGGCGTCGTGCTCGGGCACGAATCGGTACGTGATGGCCTCGCTCAGGCCCTGGTCGGCCGCGTAGCGCGAGAGCCTGCGCACCACCTGCTGCTGCGGCGTGAGGGAGGCATGCGCCTCCACGCGCGGCAGCGCGGGGGGGATGCGGTCGAGCCCGTGCACGCGGCCGACCTCCTCCACCAGGTCGATCTCGCGCACGAGGTCGGCGGTGCGCCACCACGGGACGGTCACCACATGGGCGTCGTCACCCGGCTGCACGCTGCAGCCCAGGCGCCCGAGGATCTCCGCGCTCTCGGCGGGCGATACCTGCACGCCCAGGATGGTGGCCACCCGCGAGTGGCGCAGGGTGATGGGAGCGGGCGCGTCGGGCGCCACGTGCTCGTCGAGAATGCCCGGCACCAGCGACGCCCCGGCGAGCTCGTGCAGCAGCCGGCATGCAATGGCCATGGCCACGGGCGGCAGATCGGTGGGCTGCCCCTTCTCGAACCGCGCGCTGCTCTCGGTGCGCAGCCCCAGGCCCAGCGAGGTGCGGATGATGCTCGGGCCGTCGAAGGTGGCGGCCTCCAGCAGCACGCGTGTGGTGCCCTCCGACACCTCGGCGAACTCCGCGCCGAAGATGCCGGCGATCACCGCGGGCTTCTCCGCATCGGCGATGACCAGGTGCTCGCTTGTGAGCGTGCGCTCCTGGCCGTCGAGCGTCACGATGTGCTCGCCGTCACCGGCGCGGCGCACCACCACCTGCGGCCCGGCAAGCCGGTCGAGGTCGAATGCGTGCAGCGGCTGCGCCGTGAGCAGCATCACGTAGTTGGTCACGTCGACCACGTTGTTGATGCTGCGCATGCCCGCCGCCTCGAGGCGGCGCACCATCCACTCGGGCGACGGCCCCACCGTGACGTCGAGCAGCACCCGCGCCATGTAGCGGGGGCAGAGATCGGGGGCGTCCACCCTGAGCGACACGTAATCGCCCACCTGGCCCGCGCCATCCTCGGGCGGCAGGGCCTGGTCGAGCTCCTGGAGCGCCGCGCCCGTGATGGCGTGCACCTCGCGTGCGATGCCGTAGATGCCCTGGCAGTCGCCGCGGTTGGGCGTGAGCTCGAGCTCGAGGATGGTGCCCGGGGGCGGCAGTACGTCGATCACCGAGGCGCCGGCCGGGAGGTCGTCCGGCAGCACCAGGATGCCGTCGGAGGTCTCGGCGAGCTCCAGCTCGCTCTCGCTCAGCACCATGCCGAGGCTCTCCACCCCGCGCAGCTTGGCCTTGCCCAGCTTCTGCCCGCCGGGCATCACCGCGCCCGGCAGAGCAACGGCCACGGTCTGGCCGGCGGCCACGTTGGGCGCGCCGCACACGATCTGGCGCGGCTGGTCATCCCCGGTGTCCACCGACAGCACCCGCAGGCGGTCGGCATCCGGATGCTGCTCGGCGGTGAGCACCTTGCCGATCCGGAAGGCCTGGCGGTTGCCCTCGGTAACGGGGATGCCCCGCTGCACGGTGCGCTCCACGGCGGTGCCCGTTGCGGTGAGCCGGGCGGCCAGCGCGGCGTCGTCGAGGTCGGTGGCCACGTGCTCGCGCAGCCATTCGAGGGGCAGCTTCATGAGAACTGCTCCAGGAACCGCAGGTCGCCCTCGTACAGATGGCGGATGTCGGAGATGCCGTGGCGGATCATGGCGATGCGGTCGAGCCCGAACCCGAACGCGAAGCCGGTCCACCGCTCGGGGTCGTAGCCCACGGCGCCGAACACGTTGGGGTCCACCATGCCGGCGCCCGCCACCTCGAGCCAGTCGGTGCGGCCGTTCTTGTCGGTCCACGACACGCTCACGTCCACCGACGGCTCGGTGAACGGGAAGAAGTGCGGGATCACCCGCACGTCGCGGTCGCCCAGCAGCTGCTGCAGGAAGTACGTGATGGTGCCCTTGAGGTGGGCGAACGACAGGCCCTCGTCCACCGCCAGCCCCTCCACCTGGTGGAACATGGGGCTGTGCGTGGCGTCCACGTCGTCACGGCGGTACACCGTGCCCGGGGCGATCACGTACACGGGCGGCGGGCCCGACTGCATGGTGCGTATCTGCACGGGCGAGGTCTGGGTGCGCAGCAGGATGTCGTCGCCACCCTCGATGAAGAAGGTGTCGCTCTCGGACCGCGCCGGGTGGCCGTCGGGCGTGTTGAGGGCGGTGAAGTTGTTGTAGCCGGTCTCCACCTCAGGCCCATCGGCCACCGAGTAGCCCATGCCCAGGAAGATGTCCTCCACCTCGAGGCGCACCTGGGTGATGGGGTGCAGCGCACCGAGCGCGTAGCCATTGCCGGGCAGGGTGACATCGGCGGTGTCGGCCTCGAGCGCGGCGCCCATGGCCTCTCCCTCGAGGTGCTCGCGGCGATCCTCGAGCGCGGCCTCGATGGCGCGCCGGGCCTGGTTGCCCTCCTTGCCCACCCGGCCGCGTTCGTCGGGGGCCAGCGTGCCGATGGAGCCGAGCAGTTCGGTGAGCGGTGCCTTGCGGCCAAGGAACTTCACGCGCGCGGCCTCGAGCGCCTCGAGGTCGGGCGCTGCGGTGATCTCGGCGACGGCGTCGTGGGCCAGCGCGGTGAGGTCGGGGATCCCGCTCATGACCGCGGCATCCTAAACGACTGCCGCACCCGCTCAGCCAGCAGTGCCGCACCCGCAGCCGACACGTTGAGCGACTCCGCGCCCTCCCCCTGCGGGATCGTCACCTCCACCACCTCCAGCGATCCCCGCAGGGCGTCCATCACGGGGTCGAGGCCGGCGCGCTCGGCGCCCAGCGCCAGCACGGTGGGCACGGTGAGGTCCACGTCCCAGGGCGGCGCGCCGCCATGCGCCACGGCGGCCACCACGCGGAAGCCCTCACGGGTGGCGAGGTCCTCGGGTCGCACGCCCTCCAGCACCGGCAGCGCAAAGGTGGCACCCATGGCGGCGCGCACCGCACGGGGGTGCGCGGCATCGGCAGACCCGGGGCCGAGGGCCAGCCAGTCGGCGCCCAGCGCCGCCGAGGTGCGCACCAGCGTGCCCACGTTGCCGGGGTCGGCCACGCCGGCCAGGTACACGCCCAGCGCGGGCGGCATGGCAACCGTGCGGAAGTGGTGCGGCCCCGACTGCGGGAACACGCCGATCATGCGCGGCGGCTGCGCCAGGGTGCTCACGCCGCCCATCAGCCGCGTTGACACCGCGTAGCGCTCGTACAGCCCGGTGGTGGCCACCAGGCGGGGGTCGTCGGCTTGCACGCGCTCTTCATCCACCAGCAGCATCACCGGCTGGATGCCACGGTCGAGTGCGGCCTGCACGACGTCCTCGCCCTCGGCCACGAGCAGTCGCTCCTCGCGGCGGGTGCGCTTCTGCTGCAGGCGCCGCACGTGCTGCAGCGCGGGGTTGCGATGGGACGTCACACGGCGGAGGGGCCCCGGGCCGCCCCCGCCACGTG
>JBIIJJ010000203.1:0-3480 GCA_044233875.1 Miltoncostaeaceae bacterium
CGGCAGCGGCGGCCGGGTCTCTGCAACCACGGCCTCGGTCGACTGGCCGCCCATGAGCGCCCACGCCCCCACGGCGCCGCCCACGAGCACCGTGGCGCATGCCGCCAGCGCTGCGATTCCGGCGCCGCGCCTGCGCCGGGCGGGCGGCGCCGGGGCGCGAAGCGCGCCGTAGGGCACGGTGGCATCGGGTTGCGGCAGGGCCGCCTCGAGGGCATCCACGAACGCCGTGGCGCTGGTGGGACGGTCACGTGGGTCCTTCGCCAGGCCGCGCGCGAGCTCCCGCTCCACGCGCCTCGGGAGGTCGGGCCGGATGGCGCGTGCCCGTGGGGGCGTGCGCTCGAGATGCGCGAACAGCACCGTGCCCACCTCGCCGTCCGGGAACGGGCGACGGCCGGTGATGACCTCGAAGGCCATGCAGGCGAACGCGTAGAGATCGGCCGACGGGCGGGCCCGGTCGCCCGCGATGACCTCGGGCGCCATGTACGCGGCGGTGCCGATCATCTGCCCCGGCACGGTGGTGGTGTTGCCAACGGCACGTGCCACACCGAAGTCGGCGAGCCACGCATGGCCGTCGGGCTCGAGCAGCACGTTGGCGGGCTTCACATCGCGGTGCAGGCGCCCCTCGGCATGTGCGGCGTCGAGTGCCGCGCCCACCTGGCGCAGGATGCGCACGGCCTCATCCGTATCCAGCGGCCCCGCCTGCAGGCGGTCGGCGAGGCTGCCGCCCGCAGCAAGGTGCATCACGATCCAGCCGGTGCCGTCGGACTCCCCGGCGTCGAGCACCGGGATGACGTTCGGGTGCTCCAGTGCCACCAGCGCCTCGCACTCGCGGCGGAAGCGCAGGCGGAACGCCGGGTCGTCCCACACGTGCGGGTGGAACACCTTGATCGCCGCCTCACGCCCGAGCGACACGTGCTCGGCGCGATGGACGGTGGCCTGGCCGCCGCGGGCAATCGGCTCGCCGACGACCCAGCGGCCGGCGACGGTGCCGTATGCGCTGCCCGCGCCGGCCGTGATGGCTACCTCTTCCTCGGGAGCAGGCGGCGCGCGGTGGAGAGCGCGCCGGACGCGGCGGCGTCCCAGTCGGCGTCGGAGCCGATGGCGATATCGCCCTGGCCGTCGAGCGCCAGGTGAGCGGACCCGCCGCGCACGACCAGCTCGGCCTTGGTGTCGCCCGTGCGCGGGAAGATGATGGTGGCGCCGTCCGGGGCCTGGTCGATGCGGGGAGCCGGCGACAGGTCGTTGAGGCCGAAGTAGGCCGCCGTGACCGCCTCACGCGCCTGCTGGGGCACCGTCGGCACGATGTCCTCGAGCAGGTACAGCTGCGCCACGTTCGGCGTGAGGAAGTACTCGGCCTGCTGCAGCACGGCGAGGTCGACGCCCTGGGCGTTGCCGCGCTCCGGGCGCTCCTGCACCCAGTCGCGCACCCGCAGCCACGAGCGGTATCGGGTCTCCACGCCCGTCGAGGCGACGGCGTCCATGTAGGGGCCCGGCTTGCGGTCGGCGGTGATGCCCATCACGATGACGCGACCGTAGTCGGACAGCGCGCCTGCAGCGGTCTTCAGGCGGTCCCCGATGTCGCCCTGGAACGTGAGGGAGGTCTGCACGGCGAAGGCCCAGGCCTTGTCGCGCTCCTGCACCACGATGTCGATGACGTCGTCGCCGGCGGGGGCGAACTCGCGCACGATGGCGGTCTCCACGCCCTCGATGTCCTCATCGAGGAACTCGCGCATGAGGGCCACGCGGTGCTCGCCACCGCACAGGGCGAGTACGGACGCCAGTACGTGGGTCCACTGGGCACGGGGCTCGGACTGGGACGCGAAGATTCGCGGAGCGGGCATCGGACGGACCTCGGGTCGGGATATGGGCCGGGCGCAGGGTACCGGGAACCGGATGCGGTTTCAGGTGTCCTGCGGGTCAACGTCCACGCCGATGCGCACGCCGGAGCGCTGCCCCACGCCCCCGGGGGCATCGAGCACGGTGCGAACGGCCGCGGTGAGCGCCGACGAGGTGGGTGCCTGCAGCAGCAGGGCGCGGCGTGTGCGGCCCCTGAGCCGGTGCAGCCGCGACGGCCCCCGGATGGCGATGGCCGGATCGGCCTCGGCGAGGGCGTCGGCCAGCTCCTGCGCGGCCTCGGACACCCGCGTGGGCGCCTCGCCCTCCACCACGATGCGCAGCAGGTGCCCATGCGGCGGCATTCCGCGGGGCTCGCGGCGGGTGATCTCGCCGCCGAGGAACTCCTCCACGGCGTGCGCAGCGCCCAGCTGCACCGCGCGGGCTGCGGGCTCCCATGCCTGCACCACAACGCGCGCGGGCTCGCCCTTGCGGCGCCCTGCGCGCCCCGCCAGCTGCACGATGAGCGAGAACGCCCGCTCCTCCGCACGGAAGTCGGCGTGCTGCAGGGCGGAGTCGGCATCGAGGATTGCGGCCACCGTGACCGCCGGCAGGTCGTGCCCCTTCGCCACCATCTGGGTGCCGAGCAGGATCGCCGCACCGGGACGCCCGAACTCCTCCAGCAGGCCCACGATTCCGCCCCGACGGGCCGCCGTGTCGGCGTCCAGCCGCACGAGCCGGGTGTCGGGCACGATGCGCGCAAGCGACTCCTCCAGCGCCTGGGTGCCGGAGCCCTGACGGCCGACATCCACCGACCGGCAGGAGGGGCAGGCACGCGGGGGGTCGCGCTCGAGGCCGCAGTGGTGGCACACCAGGCGCTCGCCCCCGCCCTCGCGGTGCAGGATCATCGGCACGTCGCAGTCGGGGCACCTGGCGATCCAGCCGCAGGATCGGCACAGCGTGGTGCGCGAGAAACCCCGCCGGTTCAGCAGGATGATCGCCTTCTCACCGCGCTCACCGGCCTCCTGCAGCGCCTTGGCGAGCGGGCGTGACACCGGCCCGGGGGGCTGCGTGCGCATGTCAACAACGTCGATGGGGGGCAGCTCGGCCCCGTCGGCGCGGCGCGTCATGGTGATGCGCTCGAGCGCAAACCAGGCCTCGGGACGCGGCGTGGCACTTCCGTACACCAGCGCGGCCCCCGCATCGAGGGCGCGGCGGTAGGCCACCTGCCGGGCGTCGTAGCGGGGCGTGGAGTCCTGCTTGTACGAGGAGTCGTGCTCCTCGTCCACGATCACCAGGCCAAGGTTGCGCAGAGGCGCGAACACCGCGCTGCGGGCACCCAGCACCACGTCGGCGTCACCGGACGAGATGCGCCGGTACTCGGCGGACCGCTCGGTGGCGGCGAGGGCCGAGTGCCATACGGCCACCCTCTCCCCCAGTCGCGCCCGCAGTCGTCCGAGCAGCTGCGGGGTGAGCGCGATCTCGGGCACCAGCACGAGGGTGGAGAGGCCCCGGGAGCGCGCCTCGCCGATGGCGCGCAGGTACACCTCGGTCTTGCCAGAGCCGGTCACGCCATGCAGCAGCAGGGCCTCGGTGGCATCCGCATCGATGGCCTGCGTGATGCGACCCACCGCCGCCGCCTGCTCC
>JBIIJJ010000204.1:0-3476 GCA_044233875.1 Miltoncostaeaceae bacterium
CCACGTGATGAACCCCGGCAACCACGAGATCGTGCTGGGCGACACCACGCTGCGCGAGCTCATCTACGACCTCTCCGGCGGGCTCCGCCCCGGCCGCGAGGTGAAGGCCGTGTGGGTGGGCGGGTCGTCGGTGCCCGTGATCGGCCGGGAGTCGCTCGACGTGCCGCTCGACTACGAGGCCCTGAACGGCGTGGGCACGTTCCTCGGCAGCGGCGGCTGCATCGTGATGGACGACTCCGGCTGCATCGTGCGGGCGTCGTGGCGCCTGGCCCAGTTCTACCGCCATGAGAGCTGCGGCAAGTGCACTCCGTGCCGCGAGGGCACCGGGTGGCTCGCCAAGATCCTCGGCCGCATGGTGCAGGGCGAGGGCCGCGGCGAGGAGGACATCCGCATGCTCGAGAGCCTCTTCGGCCGCATCGCGGGGCGCACGCTGTGCCCGCTGGCCGACGGTGCCGTGATGCCGGTGCAGAGCGCGCTCGAGCTCTTCCGTGACGACTTCGTGCGCGTGGCCGAGCACGGCTCGCCGCGCCCCGAGCCCATGATGGGGGTGCCCGTTGGCTGACACGCCAGACGACGCCGTCACCTTCACCATCAACGGCCGCACGGTGCAGGCGCCCAAGGGCACCATGCTGGTGGATGCCGCCAAGGCCGCCGGCATCGAGATCCCCATCTTCTGTTACGAGCCCCGGCTGGGAGCGCCCATCGGCGCATGCCGCATGTGCCTGGTGGAGGTGGAGGGCATGCGCGGGCTGCAGACGGCCTGCTCCACGCCCGTTGGCCCCGACATGGTGGTGAACACCGAGAGCGAGCAGGCCAAGGACGCCCAAGACGGCGTGCTGGAGCTTCTGCTGGCCAACCACCCGCTCGACTGCCCGGTGTGCGACAAGGGCGGCGAGTGCCCGCTTCAGGACCGCACGTTCAGGTTCGGCCCCGGAACCACCCGCACGCTCGAGCCCAAGATCCACTTCCCCAAGCCGCTCAACCTGTCGCCGCTGGTGGCGCTCGACCGCGAGCGCTGCATCCAGTGCTACCGGTGCATCAGGTTCAGCCAGGAGGTGGCGGAGGACGGCCAGCTCACCTTCCAGGAGCGCGGCGACCACACCGAGGTGGCCACGTTCAGCGGCGACCCCTACGAGGGCCGCTTCACCGGCAACACCATCGATCTCTGCCCGGTGGGCGCGCTGACCAGCAACCCCTACCGGTTCGTCAGCCGCCCCTGGGACATCAAGGTGACCCCCTCGGTGTGCGCCGGCTGCTCGGTGGGCTGCAACACCGACGTGACCGAGCGCGACAACGAGATCAAGCGCGTCACCGGCCGGGCCGAGCCCAACATGGCCGTGGAGGAGGGCTGGATCTGCGACCGCGGCCGCTGGGCGTTCCCCGCCGTGCGCAGCACCGACCGCATCGCGTCCGCAATCCTGGTTGACCAGGTGGGGCGCCGCAGCGTGCTGCTGGAGCGCGCGGTGGCAGAGGCCGCCGGCATGCTGAGCCGCCGCGACGCCCGCGTGGGAATCCTGGTGGGAAGCCCCGTCACCGTCGAGACCGGGTTCCTCGCCCTCGAGCTGGGCGACCGCGTGGGCGACCAGCAGGCCATGGTGCGCCGCACCGGAATACCGGGCCACGGCCTTGGCCCGCTTCGCGCGCTGCCCGGCGCCCAGCTGGACGACATCGACTCAGCGGATGTGGTGCTGGTGATCGGTGGCGAGCCCAGCACGCAGCAGCCGGTGGCAGAGCTGCGCCTGCGCAAGGCGCGCCGCCGCGGGGCGAAGGTGGCCATCTTCAGCCCGCGCCCGTCGGACCTCGACCAGTCGTGCGAGGCACTTCGCACCGTGCCCGGCCACCTCATGGACGCCGCGGGGGCGATCCGCGAGCGGCTCGAGGGCAGCGAGCGGGCCATCGTGCTGTGGGACGAGGCCGACTTCGCGGCCGAGCCCGACGCCGCCGCGCTGATCGCCGACCTCATCAGCGGCACCCCGGGCGCCCGCGCCATCGAGATGAGCGCCGACGTCAGCGGCCCCGGCCTTCGCGCCCTGGGCATGGACACCGCGGGCGACCTGCTGGCCGCCCTCGAAGCCGGTGAGATCGACGTGCTGCTCACCATCAACGCCGACCCCACCGCCGGCCCGGCCGGCGACCGCTGGGCGCAGGCGCTCACGGGAGCGGGCACCATCATCGCCATGGCCAGCCACGCGTCGGGCATCACCGGCCACGCCGACCTGGTCCTGCCGCTGCTCACGCCGCTGGAGGAGGAGGGCGTGCTGGTGAGCATGACCGGCCGCGCGCAGCGGCTTCGCCCCGCGGCGCGTGAGTGCGCGGGTGCCGCGGCCGCCTGGGAGATCCTGATCGGCCTCACGCACCGCCTGGGCCGCGCCGTTCCCGACCGCACGCCGTCGCAGGCCTTCGCCCGGCTCGCCACCCAGCACGCCGCCTTCGCAGGGCTCGACTACGAGCAGCTCGGCACCACGGGTGCGGTGATCGCGCAGGTGGAGGGCGGCGCTGCGCACGCCGGCCGCCGCGAGCCCGGCGGCGACGGCCTGATGGTGGTGCCCTGCACGCCGGTGTTCGGCGACGCCACCGCGCATCGATCCGACGCCCTCGCATCTGTTCTCGAGCGCACCCATGTTGGGCTCTCCCCCGCCGAGGCCGACCGCCTTGGCGTGCGCACCGAGGCACGCGTGCGCATCGCCACTCCCCACGGCGAGGCCGTGCTGCCCCTCGAGGTGGATGGCCGCCTGCACGAGGGCGCCGCGTACCTGGTGGCGGGCGACCCCACCGAGCGTGCGCTTCGCCTGCTGCCGCTCGACGGCGGCCCGGTGCGCGCCACCGTGACGGCCGTGGCCCGTGAGGAGGTGAGCGCCTGATGCCGCAGGAGGCAGTGCTCACCATGATCATCCAGGCGGCCATCGTGGTGGGCGTGGTGTTCTCGTGCTTCGCCGGGCTCACGGTGATCGAGCGCAAGCTCATCGGCCGGTTCCAGGCGCGCGTGGGCCCCAACCGCGCGGGCCCCTTCGGCCTGCTGCAGCCGCTGGCCGACATCGGCAAGCTCACCTTCAAGGAGGACTTCGTTCCCGCGGGTGCCAACCCGTGGGTGTTCCGCCTTGCGCCGATCGTGCCGGTCATCGCGGCGGTGGCCGCCCTGTCGCTGATCCCCTTCGGTGGGGTGCACGAGTGGTTCGGCCACACCATCACCTTCTACGGCGCCGACCTCAACGTGGGCGTGCTGGTGCTGCTGGCCCTCTCGAGCCTGGGCTTCTACGGGCTCATCCTGGGCGGCTGGTCGAGCGGCAACAAGTACTCGCTGCTCGGCGCCGCGCGAAACGCCGCGCAGATGGTGTCGTACGAGGTGGCGCTGGGGCTCTCGATCGTGGGCGTGGTGATGATCAGCGGCAGCCTGTCGCTGGTGGACATCGCCAATGACCAGTCGAACGGCCTCTGGTACATCCTGTTCCAGCCGGTGGCGTTCGTGGTGTTCATGA
>JBIIJJ010000205.1:0-3452 GCA_044233875.1 Miltoncostaeaceae bacterium
ACCCACCCGAGAGCGTTCCCGTACCAAACACCTGACCGCTCTTGCCATCGATCATCTGGGTGGTGCCGGACCCCGACCAGCCGGACACCGTGACGGTGGTCTTCATGTTCGCGTTATTGCCGCTGTACGACACCGCGCTGGGCGCCAGGGAGGTGACGTTGGTCGGACCGCCGGACACCACCTTGATGGATCCGCTCGCGCTGATGCTGGCCGCATTGGCGTTGTCGCCGCTGTAGGTGACATTGGCCGAGTAGGTACCGGGCGAGCTCGGCGGGCACCAGCCCGGCGTGGCCGACCCGTTCGACAGGGTCCTCGACGTGCTGCCCGACCCGGATGCGGTCACGGTGCCGGTGGCCGAAGATGCCGACACGCTGGTGGGCAGCGCCACCGTGGCGCACCCTCCCGTGTACCCCGACTTCGAGCCCACGTAGATCGTGTTGGAACTCGACGGGAACGTGGTCGACGTCGTTGTCGCCTTGGGCGCCGCGTACGTCAGCGCGTACGACTGGCCGGCGGCGATCGGCGGGTTGGACGACGCATTGGCCCCGACGAACGCCATGAGCTTGTAGCTCTTGCCGAGCGCCACCGGGAAGCTGATGGTCGCGTTGCCGCTTGTCGACGTGGTGGAACCGGCGACGAAGCTCGACGTGCTGCCCAGGGTGGTGGGCGGCGACGTGGAGACATCCTTCAGCACCATGGGAACAGACGACGCAATGGGGTTGGGCGCGGTGTTCATGGTCACCGTGGCGGTGGCCAGACCGGTCGACGGGCTGTAGGAAACGGTGGGGCTGATTGCCAGCGACGTTCCGCCGGACACGTTCACCGTGTAGGAGTCGGTCCTGTTACCGAGCGCCGAGCTCATGCCGGGCCACACCACCTGGATGTTGCGGCTGCCCATGAGCGCCGGGGTCCAGGTGATGGTGGCGTTGCCGTTGCCGTCCATGACGGCGCCGCCCACGGTGACGCCGTTGTCCTGCACGGCGGCGTTGTAGCCCGCCGCCTTGCCGGCCGGGTCCACGTGCACGGAGAGCGTGTACGCCTTGCCCGCAACGGAGGCGCCGTTGTCCGGCAGGCCCGATGCCGTGATGGACGAGAGCGTGAGGATGCTCGGCGCGGGGGACCACACCGATGCGTTGTCCTGGCACCCCGGGCTCCACCCGCTCACGCTCGTTGCGCCCAGCGTGTATAGGTATCCAGCCCCCCACACATGGCTTCCCGTGCCCCAGTTCGTGGCCGACACCGACCCGCTGCCGAATATCTCGGCGTGGGCGTAGGTGAAATCCTTGTCGTCGCTGGAGTCCCAGCAGTAGTACATGGGGAAGTAGGCGACGTTGGTGTCCTGGCTGAAGGTCTGGGTCTGGAGCGGGCCAATGCTCCGGTCGCCATCGTGGTACTCCTGCGCGCAGATGTAGCCGTTCGTGCCCTGCACGGAGGTGGTGGTCATCACGCTCTGCTGGCTCGGGCAGGAGCCCGTGCTCGACGACACTGTGGTGGACTGGGCGTTCGCACCACTCGCGAGACCGAGGCCTGCAGTGGCCACGCTGACAGCGATACCGGTGATGAGACGTGACGGCACAGGATTCTCCGGGTCCGGGGGGCTAAGGGGACTCACCGATTCTCACAATCCTCCCCCGCGGCGTCTATAGGGCTACCTCCACACGTGGCGCGCAGCGGCTAGCGTTCACCGCATGAACGAAGAGGGCCTCTGGATCGACCACGTCATCTACGGGGTCGTCGACGCCGATGCCGCCTGCGATCGCCTGCGCGAGGAGTTCGGCCTGGGGTCGGTACCGGGGTCCGAGCACCTGGGCGGTACCACCAACCGCATCGTGCCCCTTGGGCCGCAGTGCTTTCTGGAGATCCTGGGCATCGGCGACACCTCGAAGGATGACGGCGCATGGCTGGCGGCCACGCTGCAGGGGAAGGACCGCGTGCTGTGGTGGTGCCTTGGCGTGAAGGACCTGGACGACACCGCCGAGCGTCGCGGCCTGCCCATCCGCTCGGGGGTAGCGCGTACCGACAGCGCCGACGAGCTGGTGTTCCGCAGCGCCGGCATGCCGCAGTACCCCCTCCCCTTCTTCCTCACCCTGAACGGCGACCCCGAGGTGCGCGCCCGCGTGAATGCCGGGCGCTACGAGGCGGCCGGCCACACCTGTGCGCCCACCGGGTACACGTTCGTGGAGGTGGGCGACTTCGCCCCGGTGCTGGATGGCTGGCTCGGGCCCGACCACGGGCTGCCCGTGCGCTACGAGCCCGGCACCGGCCCGGGCATCCACGCCTGTGGCATCGCCACGGCAGACGGGGAGATCATCCTGCGCTGACCGCGCTGGCATGATCCGGGCGATGCTCCCCCGCCTTCGGTCGCCAAGAAGACTGCCCGTGCTCACCGCGGCCCTGCTGGCGTTCGTGGCAGCAGTGCCCACGGCGGTCGCCCATGATGGGAACAAGCGCGCGACGGCGGTGAGCGGGCAGGTGGTTCCCGCAGGCACGTTCCCCTGGTCGGTCGCGCTGGAGCACCGCCCGGGCGGCGCCACGGAGCCGACCATCTTCTGCGGCGGAGCGCTGATCGCACCTCGCTACGTGCTGACGGCCGCGCACTGCGCGCAGGAGGAGGACCTCGACACCGACGCCGCCGTTCGCGAGCAGCAGCTCGCGGTGCGATTCGCCAACCTCGATGGCCGGCCGGCCGTTGCCGCGCGGCGCATGGTGATTCCCGGCAGCTTCTGGTTCGGCATGTGGGGGCGCCGCCCGCAGAGCGACATCGCGCTGGTCGAACTCGCGGAGCCCGCGCCCACCGCGCCCCGGGCGGTGTCGACCGCCGTGCCCGGCGCGGGAACGCCTGCGACCTCGCTTGGGTACGGCTTCACGCCCGGTGCCAAGGAGATGTCCAGCGACCTGGTGCAGGCCTGGAGCGTGGCCGCGGCCCCGAAGCGCTGCGGCGGCACCGCACCAGCGGGCTTCCAGGTGAGGACGTTCCCCGCCACGGAGATCTGCACGGTCGCGGGCCCCGCCGGAACCACGCCCCCACTCGATGGCGCCACGTGCCCCGGCGACTCGGGCAGCCCCCTGGTGAGCGCCGATCTCTCCGCGATCATCGGTGTCACGTCATGGGGCCGCGTAAATGCATGCCGCGTGCCTGCCGACCAGCGGTCATCGGTGTTCGCCAGGCCGGGTGCGGTGGCCGGATGGCTGCGCCGCCAGACCGGGGCACCCCTCTTCGGCCTTCCCCCGCTGCCCATTGATCACGCGCGCCCCCGGGGGGCCACCCTCACACGGGGGCCGCTCGGCCCCGGCGGCGTACCTGTTCAGGTGGGTGCCAGGGGCGCCAACTGGAAGGCCATCGTGTTCGTGCAGTTCGTGCGGGACGTCGAGAGCGGGGCGCTGATGGCCACGGTGCCCCTCGCCCTCGGGCCCGGTAGGGGAGCGGGCGTGGTGCGTCCGCCCGCGGCCTG
>JBIIJJ010000206.1:0-3430 GCA_044233875.1 Miltoncostaeaceae bacterium
CGACCGTGGCCGCGCCATCGGGCGCAATGGCGACCTCCGGGGAGGTGGCATCGCGCCCGGTCGCGGAGAGGTCCGCGGTCGGGCCCCAGGTGCTGGACCCGGCGGCGCGGGTGGCGGCCTGGATGATGGTGCTGGAGCCGCTCCAGCGGCGCCAGACGGCCGTTGCCGCACCGTCGGACCCGATGGCGATCTGGGGGGTGAAGGCATCACGCCCGGGATCGGAGAGGTTCACCGGGGTACCCCATGTGCTGGACCCCGGGGGACGCGTGGCGATCTGGACGATTTCATCGGGGCCGTCGGAGCGGAGCCAGATGGCCGTGGCCGCGCCGTCAGGGGCGACGGCGATCTGGGGGGCGGTGGCGTCCTGCCCGGCATCGGAGAGATTCACCGGGGCGCCCCAGGTGCTCGACCCCGCGGGGCGCGTGGCGGCCTGGATGATCAGGTTCGAGCCGTCGGAGCGGCGCCAGACCGCCGTGGCCGCGCCGTCGGGGGTGACGGCGATCTGGGGGAAGACCGCATTCTGCCCCGTATCGGACAGGCTCACCGGGGTGCCCCAGGTGCTCGACCCGGCGGGGCGCGTGGCGGCCTGGACGATTTCGTCGGAGCCGTCGGAGCGGCGCCAGACCGCCGTGGCCGCGCCGTCGGGGGCGACGGCGATCTGGGGCGAGGTGGCATTCTGCCCCGCAGCGGAGAGGTCGGCGGGGGTGCCCCAGGCGGTCGCCCCGGCGGGGCGGGTGGCGGCCTGGACGATTTCGTTGGAGCCGTCGAATAAGCGCCATACGACCGTGGCCGCGCCGTCACGCGCGACGGCAACCTGGGGGTACAGGGCAGGCGAGCCCGGAGCGGAGAGGTCGACGGGGGAACCCCAGGTGAGCGCACCGGCCGTGGCGGCCCCCGCGAGGCACACGACCGCCGATGCGGCTCCGGCAATGCGCAGCGCACCGGCGCGGAAGCGGCGTGATGAGGGGGGCTGGTGGCTTCGGTGCATGGGGGAGTTTTCACGAGAGTTCATCGATGATCCTCATCGTACCCATTTTCGAAACCACGGGGTTGTGAACAGCCGCGTCACGTCGAGGTCGGTCACCAGCACGTCGACGGGCCGCGGCGGAGATCCTCCACCGCCTCGCTCGCCGTGGCAAAGGCAATCGCACTGATTTTTCAGAGCGAGAATGAATTCTGGAGCGATCCGCTAAAGTGGAGTTCTATGACAGATCTACCGCCACCAAGTGCCGGGCGCAAGGCGAAGGCCGTGGCGCGAAACCGCGCCCGGCACCTGCGATCGGCCCAGGAGCTCATCATTACGGTGGGCCCCCAGGCCACCATCGACGAGTTCGCAGAGCATGCCGAGGTCGCGGTGGCCACCCTCTACAAGCACTTCGGCTCGAAAGAGGGCATGGTGCTCGCCGCGGTGGAAGACGCCCTTCAGCGCTGGGAAGAGTGGATGCTGCAGGTCGTCGCGCCCATCAGTGACCCGCTCGAGCAGTTGGTGGCATCGTTGCGGGTGATGCTGCGCACGCGCGACACCCGCCCCATTGAGGGAGCGATCATGGCGCGAGCGAACCAGGCCAACATGGCGCCACTGGATCATCTGAGTGCCAACTTCCAGCAGCACGTCGCTCTTCTGGTGCAGCAGGGCCTGCTGCCCGCCGATCACATCGAGGCCCGTGCACGAGCGCTGCTGTCAGTTGTGAGCAGCGAAGGCGTGCGCCAGATGACCACGCCAACCGCAACGCCCGAGGAGGCCGACATGGCCCTCGAGTGGGCGCTGCCGATGCTGGGCATCAGCCCCGCCAAGGCGAAGCGCCTGGCACATGCCCCGCTGCCTCCCCTCGAGGTTCCTGTGGCCTAGAAACGCGGAGGGGCGACCACCCGGCCGCCCCTCGCATTTCCAACCCAGCCGTGCGGGTTCCGGCTACATGTGGAACTGGTGGGGCAGTTCCGCCGGCGTGCCGCGGAAGCACCCGATGCTGTACGGGTACTCGTTGTTCACGACGTAGTGGTACATGCGCCGCATCTTCCCCTCCCACATGACGTTGCCAACCCTTCCGTGGCACTCGTCGAGCTGGCTGTTCCTGACGGGCTTGCCGTTGGGCCCAAGCGGGCCGTACACGCCAAAGCCATCCAGCGCGTAGCCGTAGAGCGGCGACTGCTTCCCGGGCTTGCCCTTGTTGGGGAAGCACTTCCACGAGTATCCGTGCACGTGGTACATGGTCATGTACGGGTGCCCCCAGCACTTGTCGGTGGGAAGCGCCGCGTTGGGATCGACGGCCTGCCCGGTGGCGGTGCCCGCGACCTCGGCATGCCAGGCGGCGCCAGTCTGGGTGACGATGCCCATGGTGAGCCACTTGATGCAGGTGGGCTTCTTGTTCATCTTGGGGTTGCGGGTGACGGTGACGTCCAGGTCGTAAGGCTTCACCGGAATGGCCGCGGCGTTGGGGTAGCCCTGCGCCGGCAACTGCGAGTACGTGTCGTACGCCTCGCTGCCTGGCTGGATGGGGAACACGCCCATGGGATGGTTGGGAATGCCGTTGCCCTTGAAGCGCCGCTTGGTTTCGGTGACGGTCTCCTTGAACACGCTCTTCATGCGCACGGAGCCCGGAGCCGGCGGAATGGCGGCAATGTTGAGCGTGTTGCCCTTGGCCCATGGCATCCCGAGGTTGGTAAACGGCGGGAACTTCTGGTCCTTGATCGTGCCGTCAGGCTGCGGCAGGGGGTGCGCGCAGAGGAACGACTTGTTCTTGCCGGGGGTGTTCATGTCGGTGCCCGTCGACACCGTGGTGAGGGTGCTCGGAGCGGTTCCATTCCAGCCGCCGCTGCCGGCGGCCGAGCCGATTCCGACACTCACGCAGAACCCCGCGGCGAGGACCGCCGCGGCCCCTGCGCCGCATCGCTTGACGTTCATCATGCATTCCTCCAGGGCCATCACCTGCTTCCACGGGTGACGACGCGTATCGGGGTAGTAGGAGTACACCTAAAGTAGCAGACACCGCTATTATTGATTGCATGACCCGCTACGACACCCTCTCTTTCGAATTCCGGAGTGACCGGCCCGGTCTCCTCCGCCAGATGCGCGATGAGTGGCCCGTCCATGTGGACGAGCAGAGCGGCATGTTCACCCTCACGCGCTTCGACGACGTGCAGGCGGCGGCGACCGACTGGCACACGTATTCGTCGGTGGGTCCGTGGGGCAACCCGGCCCTCCCCCGCCTCAACGACCTCGACCCACCCGATCACACCGCCCTGCGCGACAAGGTGTCGCTGGCCCTCAGCACCGACCGCATGCTGGGCATGGAGGCCGACCTCAGGATGCAGGCGCGGGCGCTGATGCAGGATCTCGTCGCACGCGGCGAGTGCGACCTCGTGGCCGACTACATACGGCCGTGCGTAGCGGCAGTGGCCGGGCACCTGCTCGGCCTGTCGGACGACCAGG
>JBIIJJ010000022.1:0-13576 GCA_044233875.1 Miltoncostaeaceae bacterium
AACGCCCACCTGCATGTCGGTGGGCTCGCCGCAGATCACGAAGTCGGCGCGAAGGCCCTGGTCCACCAGCATCTCCGTGGCGTTGGGGCCCGGCTGCGCACGCTCCTCATCGGGAACGATGACGAGCTCCACCTGCACGCCGGGCGGCGGGGCATCCGCCAGGTTCGACGTGGCGATCATCATGGCCGCGAGCGCGGCCTTCATGTCGTAGGCGCCGCGGCCGATGAGGCGGTCGCCGTGGATGCGCGGCGTGAACTGGTCGGAATGCCCGGGCACCACGTCGAGGTGGCCATTGAAGATCAGCCGCACGGGTCCGGACCCGGCCCGGGCGAGCAGCACCTCGCGGTCTCCGAGGTCACGGCGGGTGAGGTCGACGCCCCGCCCCTCCAGCCATCCGGCGACGAAGTCCATCGCCACGGCGAGTCCCGCCGGATCGGAGGTGTCGTGGGCGATGAGCCGCTCGGCGAGACGGACTTCATGCACGCGCGTGAGCATAGCCAACGAACCTGACGGCCCCGGATAGGCGGGTTCCGCGATACGGTCGCGTCATGCGGGTTTTCCTTGTCCTTGCCGCCGCGATGGCCCTGGCTGTGCCGGCCGTGGCCACGGCATCCACGGAACGATCGGTCACCGTGCCCAACCCCGGTGGCCAGCCGCTCGCAGGCACGCTGGTCATTCCCGACGGCCCCGGTCCCCACCCGGCCGCCGTCATCGTGTCGGGGTTCGGCCCGGGCACGCGGGATGGAGCGCTCATCGGAGGCCCACGCGGTGGGCTGTACGCCGCCTGGGCGCGCCAGCTGGCGGCCCGCGGAGTGATGACCCTCCGGTACGACAAGCGCGGAACCGGTGACTCCCCCGGGCCGGCCCTCGGCTGGCTCGACCTGCCGGGGCTCACGTCCGACGCCGACTCCGCAATCGAGTGGCTGGCAGCCCAGCCGGCCGCCGACCCCTCGCGCACGGGCGCGATCGGACACAGCCAGGGGGGCGACATCGCCCTGAGGGCAGGGCGCACGGCGAAGGCCGACCGCGTGGTGACGATGGCGGCGCCTGCACGCCCGCTCCGCAGGCTGGGCGAGGGCATCCGTCGCATCATCGTCTCGGTGGGCGGCGAGCGCGCCGCGGTGGCCACGCTCAACCGCGACCCCCGCCGCGACGCCGCCCGCCTCGCGGCGCCCGCCCTCGTGGTGCACGGCACCCGCGATGAGACCGTTCCCTACTCCGATGCCGGGGCCCTGGTGAGTGCCCGCCGCAGTGCGGGCCGCCCGGTCGAGCTCCTCACCATCCCCGGGGCCGACCACTCCCTGCTCGTCGGGGAATCCACGCCCGCGCGCACGTGGAACCGCATCGCCCGATTCCTCAGTTCCTGATGGTGCGGATGTCGCGGTCGATCTCCGCCACGGGATGCGTGATGGTCCACGCGCCCCAGGCCAGCACGCAGGCCGCGGCGATGGCGAGGCTCCAGCCGATGCCCAGTGCGCCGGCCAGCGCTCCGAAGGCCACTGACCCCAGGGCGATCGGGGTGATCACCGAGAGCTGGTAGAAGCCGAGCATGCGCCCGAGCATGCTGGAGGGCGACGACAGCTGGATCGACGCATTGGTGAGCGTGAGGATCCAGATCCAGAAGGCCCCCGCCACCACCATTCCGATGACGGTGAGCCACAGCACCGGCGATGCCGCCACCAGCAGCAGAGAGGCACCGAACGCGAGCGTGGCGATGGGAATCGCCATGTGGCGTGGGAGCCCCCGCGTGGAGAGCACCTGCAGCAGCCACGCGCCAAGCAGGGCACCGGCCCCCATGCCGCCGAGTATCACCCCGAGCGCCACCGGCCCACCGCCGAGGCGGCGCGCCAACACGGGGGCGAGCTCCTGCATGGGGCCCGCGAACAGCATGAACAGGAACATCCCGACCAGGAGGCGGCGCGCGGCCCGGTCGGTGAACGCGTACGAGAGCGCCGTGCGCAGGCGCTCGGGCACCTTGGAGCCCTGCTGCACGTGGGGCGCCACGATGAGGGCCGCCACCAGGAACAGGAATGAGGCCGAGTTCACCAGGAAGCACCAGCCGGCGCCGGCCGTGGCCAGCATCACCCCCGCCAGCACCGGCCCCAGGGCGCGGGCCACATTGATGCCCGCCGCGTTGAGCGCAACCGCCTCCTGCAGTTGCGCCGTGGGCACGAGCGCGGGCACGAGGGCGAGCACCGACGGCAGCCCCACCGCGAAGGCAGTGCCCATCACCACGGTGGCGGCGAATATCGCCCCGGTCGAGAGATGGCCCGCGAATGCCAGTGCCGAGAGCGCCAGCGCCCCCACGGCCTCCACGGAGAACGTGGTGATGCCGATCACCCGCCAGTCGTAGCGGTCGGCCAGTTTCCCGCCCCAGGTGGACAGCACGAAGGCGGGCGCCCGGTACGCCAGCGCCAGCAGCCCCACCATCGTCGCGCTGCCGGTGATCTGCAGCACCAGCCAGCCTGCGGCCACCGCCTGGAACCACGTGCCGCCGTTCGACAGCACGCTGCCGATCCAGACATTGCGAAATGCGGGCACCCGCAGCACCGCGGGAAGACTGAGACCAAGGGGCACGCGAACACGCTACCCACCCCGGTGCCAGGCACTTAACCGCTTCCGTCCCACGGGCGCGGCCGGCATGGGCCCGAACGTACGGTTAAGTGCCTGGCACCGGGGTGGCCCGGAACGAGGCGAGGGGCCCTTTCGGGCCCCTCGCGATGACTCACTATACCGACGCTTTTTTCGGTATGAAGGCGGTGCGGCCTAGATCAGGCCGAGATCCTTCACCGCCTGGCGCTCCTCCTCGAGCTCGGCAACCGAGCGCTCGATGCGGGGCTTGCTGAAGTCGTCCAGCTCGATGCCCTCCACCACGCTCCACTCGCCGCCGGAGCAGGTGCAGGGCAGGCCAACGATGAGTCCCTCGGGGGTGCCGTACTCGCCCTTCGACGGCACGCCCATCGACACCCAGTTGCCTGCCGGGGTGCCGAGGGCCCAGTCGCGCATGTGGTCGATGGCCGCGTTGGCGGCCGATGCCACCGACGAGCCGCCACGGGCCTCGATGATCGCCGCACCGCGCGTCTGCACGGTGGGGATGAAGGTGTCGGCCACCCAGGCCTCGTCCGAGATCGTGTCCCAGGCGTTCTTGCCGGCCACCTTGGCGTGCACCACGTCGGGGTACTGCGTGGCGGAGTGGTTGCCCCAGATGGTCATGTTGGTGACCTCGGCAACCTGCACGCCGGTCTTCTGCGCCACCTGCGTCATGGCGCGGTTGTGGTCGAGGCGCATCATCGCGGTGAAGCGCTCGTTCGGCACGTCGGGAGCGCTGTGCATGGCGATGAGCGCGTTGGTGTTGGCCGGGTTACCGACCACCAGCACCTTGACGTCGTCGGCGGCGCGGTCGTTGATGGCCTTGCCCTGTACGGTGAAGATGGCGCCGTTGGCCTCGAGCAGGTCGCCGCGCTCCATGCCCTTCGTGCGCGGGCGGGCGCCGACGAGAAGGCACACGTTGGCGCCGTCGAAGGCCTCATTGGGGTCATCGGTGCCGACCCAGCCCGACAGCAGCGGGAACGCGCAGTCGTCGAGCTCCATGCCGACGCCGTCGAGGGCGCCGCGCGCCTGCGGGATCTCCAGCATGCGGAGCTCCACGGGGGTGTCGGGGCCAAGCAGCTGGCCGCTGGCGATGCGGAACAGCAGGGCGTAGCCGATCTGGCCGGCGGCACCGGTGACGACGACGCGGACGGGACTTGCCAATGAATTCCTCCGGACTAGGAGGCGGCCTTGTCGACCACCTTGAGACGGTTCTCGGCGCGACGGATCGCAGCCTGCGCGGCGGCCTTGGCGGCCTCGTCATCGCCCGCGGCCGCGAGGGCCTCCTGGGCGTTGCTGAGGGCCAGCTCGGCACGAGCGCGGTCGATGTCGCCGGCCAGCTCGGCCTGCTCCACCATGATCAGCACGCGGTCATCCTCGACGGCCATGTAGCCCTCGGACGTGGCCATGACCACCTCCGACTCATCGAGCATCTTGATGCGGGTACGGCCCGGGCGAAGCGCGGCGATGAGCGGCACGTGACGGGGGAGGATTCCCACCTCCCCGCCGACGCTCGGGGCGATGACCATTGCGGCCACGCCCTGATGCGCCACGCCCTCGGGCGTGAGGATCTGCACCCCGATGCGCTTCTGCTCGGGCGATCCCGTGCTCACGCGGCGGCCTTCGCCATCTCGGCACCCTTGGCGACGGCGGCCTCGATGGTGCCCACCAGCAGGAAGGCGCCCTCGGGGAGGTCGTCGTGCTTGCCGTCGATGATCTCCTTGAAGCCGCGCACGGTGTCGCGAAGGCTCACGTAGGCACCCGGGGTGCCGGTGAAGGCCTCGGCCACGTGGAACGGCTGCGAGAGGAATCGCTCGATGCGGCGGGCACGCGACACCACGAGCTTCTGCTCGTCGGTGAGCTCGTCCACGCCGAGGATGGCGATGATGTCCTGGAGGTCCTTGTACTGCTGGAGGATCTCCTGCACCTGGGTGGCCACCTCGTAGTGCTCCTCGCCCACCACGGAGGGCTCCAGCGCGGTGCTGGTGGAGTCGAGGGGGTCCACGGCCGGGTAGATGCCCTTCTCCGCGATGGCGCGGTTGAGCACCGTGGTGGCGTCGAGGTGGGCGAACGACGCGGCCGGGGCCGGGTCGGTGAGGTCGTCGGCGGGCACGTAGATGGCCTGCACCGACGTGACCGAGCCGTTGCGGGTCGAGGTGATGCGCTCCTGGAGGTCACCCATCTCGGTCTGCAGGGTGGGCTGGTAACCCACGGCCGACGGCATGCGGCCGAGGAGGGCCGACACCTCGGAACCCGCCTGCACGAACCGGAAGATGTTGTCCACGAACAGCAGCACGTCCTGGCCACCGACGTCACGGAAGTACTCCGCCATCGTCAGGCCGCTCAGCGCCACGCGAAGACGCGCGCCCGGGGGCTCGTTCATCTGGCCGTACACCAGCGCGGTCTTCGAGATGACGCCGGACTCCTTCATCTCGAGCCAGAGGTCGTTGCCCTCACGCGTGCGCTCACCCACGCCCGCGAACACCGACAGGCCGCCGTGCTCCTGGGCGATGTTGTGGATGAGCTCCTGGATGAGCACGGTCTTGCCCACGCCGGCACCGCCGAACAGGCCGACCTTGCCGCCCTTCACGTACGGGGCGAGCAGGTCGATGACCTTGATGCCCGTCTCGAAGATCTCGGACGTCGGGCTGAGCTGGTCGAACGCGGGCGGGTCGCGGTGGATCGGCCACTTCTCCGAGGCGTTCACGGGGCCGCCCTCGTCGATGGCCTCGCCCAGCACGTTGAAGATGCGGCCCAGCGTGGGCTCGCCCACGGGCACGGAGATGGGCGCACCGGTGTCGATGACGTCGGTACCGCGCGACAGGCCGTCGGTGGTGTCGAGGGCCACGGCGCGCACCTTGTCGTCGCCGAGCAGCTGCTGCACCTCGGCGACGAGGGTGGTGCCGTCAGGGCGCGTGATCTCGAGGGCGTTGTAGATGCCCGGGAGGTCATCGGTGAACCGGACGTCGAGCACGACGCCCTTGATCTCGAGGATCGTCCCGGTGTTCTTCCCGTTGGTGCTCATTCGGCTCAGGATCCGTTCGTCGTTGGGTCTAGCTGAGGGCGTCCGCGCCGGCGACCACCTCGAGGATCTCCTGGGTGATCGCGGCCTGCCGGGCACGGTTCATCGCGAGGGTGAGATCCGCGATGAGCTGCTCGGCGTTGTCGCTTGCATTGCTCATGGCCGTGCGACGCGCAGCGTGCTCGGCAGCGGCGCTCTCGAGGAGCGCCCGGTAGATCGTGGTGTCCACGAAGGTCGGCAGCAGCTCTGAGAGCAGTGCCACCGGCTCGGGCTCGAACTCGGCCAGGGCCTTGGAGAAGACCGGCTCGGTGTCGGGGTCGTCGTCGTCGTCCTCCACCACGTCGCGCGGAACCGGAAGCAGCTGCTCCGCGGTGACGCGCTGCTCCACGAGCGACTTGAACTCGTTGAACACGAGCACGACGCGGTCGGTCTCCCCCTCGAGGAAGCGACCGGCGACGAACTCGGCCACCGTGGCGGCGTCGGCGTACGTGGGCTCCGAGGAGAAGCCCTGGAAGTGATTGTCGAGCTCCATGCCGCGGAAGCGCAGCGTTCCGCCGCCCTTCTTGCCCACGGCGGTGAAGACGACCTCGTCGAATCCCTCGGCCTGCAGGGCCTCGGCCTCCTGCAGCGCGCGGCGCACCACGTTCACGTTGAACGCACCGGCCAGGCCACGGTCGCCCGTGACCACCAGCACCGCAGCGCGGCGCTTTTCGTCGCGCTCCTCGAGCAACGGCACGCCATTGAGGCTGCCCGCGCGACGTGCCGCACCGGCCATGAGGCGGCGCATGCCCTTGGCGTACGGGCGCAGGGCCTCGATGCGACCCTGTGCGCGGCGGAGCTTGGCGGATGCCACCAGCTCCATGGCACGCGTGATCTTGCTCGTGCCGGTGACCGAGGTGATGCGCTGCTTGATGTCCTGCTGGCTCGGCACTAGGCGGCGGCCCCCGTACCTGCGGGAGTGCCCACCAGGCGCTTCATCAGGCCCTCGAGGAAGCTGCCCAGCTTGTCCTGCAGGGCGTCCGGGAGGTCCTTGCTGTCGCGGATCTCCGTGAGGATGCTGCCCTCATCGCGAAGGGCCGAGCGGATCTCCTCGTTCACGCGGGGGATGTCCCCGGGCTCGACGGCGTCGAGGTAGCCACGGCTGGCGGCGAAGATGATCGCCACCTGCTCTTCCACCGGCCACGGCTGGAACGCCGGCTGGTTGAGGCTGGCCACCAGGCGCGCGCCACGGGCGAGGGTCTGCTGCGTTGCGGCGTCCAGCTCGGAACCGAACTGCGAGAAGGCCTCGAGGTCGCGGTACTGCGACAGCTCGATCTTCAGGCGGCCGGCCACCTTGCGCATGGCCTTGATCTGGGCGTTACCACCCACGCGCGACACCGAGATACCCACGTTCACGGCCGGGCGGATACCCGAGTAGAAGAGCTTCGACTCGAGGAAGATCTGGCCGTCCGTGATGGAGATCACGTTGGTCGGGATGTACGCCGACACGTCACCGGCCTGCGTCTCGATGATCGGCAGGGCCGTGAGCGAGCCGCCACCCAGGTCGTCGCTGAGCTTGCAGGCGCGCTCGAGCAGGCGGGAGTGCAGGTAGAACACGTCGCCGGGGAACGCCTCGCGGCCCGGCGGGCGGCGGAGCAGCAGCGACATCTGGCGGTAGGCGTCGGCCTGCTTGGACAGGTCGTCGTACACGCACAGGGCGTGCTGGCCGTTGTAGAGGAAGTGCTCGGCCATGGCGGCACCCGAGTACGGGGCCAGGTACTTGAGCGGTGCGCTGGCGGACGCGCTGGCCACCACCACCGTCGTGTACTCCATCGCGCCGGCCTCGCGGAGGCGCTCCACCACCTGGGCCACCGTGGAGGCCTTCTGGCCGATGGCCACGTAGAAGCACTTCACGTCCTGGCCACGCTGGTTGATGATCGTGTCGATCGCGATGGTGGTCTTGCCCGTCTGGCGGTCGCCGATGATGAGCTCGCGCTGGCCACGCCCGATCGGGATGAGGGCGTCGATGGCCTTGATGCCGGTCTGCAGCGGCTCGGTCACCGGCTGGCGCTGCACCACGCCGGGAGCCTTGAACTCCACCGGGCGGAAGTCGTTGGTCTGGATCGGCCCGCGGCCGTCGAGCGGCACGCCCAGGGGGTCGACCACGCGGCCCAGCAGGGCCTCGCCCACCGGCACCTGGATGACCTTGCCGGTGCGGCGCACGGGGTCACCCTCCTTGATGAGGGTGTCCTCGCCGAGGAGCACGACGCCGACGTTGTCCTCCTCGAGGTTGAGGGCAAGGCCGCTCACGCCGTGCGGCAGCTCGAGCGTCTCGAGGGACAGCACCGAGGGGAGGCCGTGCACGCGGGCGATACCGTCACCCACCTGCAGCACGGTCCCGACCTCGTCGGCCTCGGCGACGCCCTCGTACTGCTCGATCTGAGCGCGGAGGACCTTGGTGATCTCGTCGGGGCGGAGCTTCATCGGGCGGTGAATACCTTTCTCGGTTGATGCGGCGGAGCCGCGCGTCAGGCCTCGACGGCGGTTGACAGGTCGACGGGCGCCGACTCCAGGGAGCGGCGCATCTCCTCGAGGCGCGTGCGCAACGAGGCGTCGACGACGACGTCGCCGACGCGGAGCACCAGGCCGCCGATGATCGACGGGTCCACGGTCTCCTCGATCTCGGCGTCGCGCCCGGTCTGGGCGCGCACCTTGTCCTGGATCTGCTGGCGCAGCTCCGGGGTGAGCGGAATCGCGGTGATGGCGGTCACGACCACGCGGCCCTCGGCGGTGTCGACGCGCCGGCCATAGGCGGCGACGACCTCGTCGATCTCGGCGATGCGGCCACGGTCGATGAGCACCTGCACGAGACCGACGGACACGGGGTGCGCGCCCTCCATCAGCTCGCCAACCGCGGTGCGCTTGGCTGCCGTCTCGATCTCAGGGCTCGTGAAGACCTCCCGCAGCTCGCTGCCGGGGGCCATGGCGGCGGAGAACTCATTGAGCTCGGTGCGCACCTGGTCCACGGCGGACTGCGCCTGCGCGGCCTCGAAGAGGGCCTCCGCGTATGTGGCCGCGACGCTCATCAGGCCTTCTGCAGCCCGCTGAGGTCGGCCTCGGAGAGGGCCTCCTCGACCAGCTTGCGGTGATCGTCATCGGACAGGGACTTCTTCGTCACCTTCTCGGCTGCGGTGATCGCCAGCACAACCACGTCGTCGCGGATACCGGCCACGGCCGCCTGGGCCTGGGCGTCGATCTGCGTCTGCGTGTCGCTGACGATGCGCTCGCGCTGCTCCTGGGCCTGGCCCACGATCTCCGTCTTCTGGCGCTCGCCCTCACGGCGACCCGCCTCGCGGAGCTCATCGGCCTCGCGACGAGCCTCGGCCAGCTGGGCCTTGTACTCGTCGAGCAGCTTCACGGCCTCATCGCGGCTCGACTCGGCCTCTTCGATGGATGCGGTGATCGAGGCACGACGCTTCTCGATCGCCTCGCCCACCGGGCCGAAGACGAACTTCTTAAGGATGAAGAGAGTGATCAGGAAGACGACGATGGTCCAGATCATGAGACCCGGACTCACCTGGAGGAGCGCGTTTGCTCCCTCGGGCTCGACGCCTGAAAGGGGACCCATGGTCTAGACCAGGAAGAAGGCGACGAAGCCCATGAGCAGGGCGTAGAACGTGATCGCCTCGGTCAGGGCCAGTCCGAGGAAGGTGATCGAGAGAAGATCACCGCGGAGCTCCGGCTGACGAGCGACCGACTCGACGGTCTTGCCGAAGATGTAGCCCACGCCGATGCCCGGGCCGATTGCGCCCAGACCGGTCGCCAGACCGAGCGTCAGGGCCTTGGATGCGTCGACGATGTTGCCTTCGAGAGCCACGTGGCCTCCTGTTTGGTGAATTGCCTTCTAGTGCTCGGACTGCGCGGCGTAACCGATGTAGATACCGGACAGCAGGGCGAAGATAAACGCCTGCAGGCCGGCCACCAGCACCCACTCGAACACGTAGAAGAAGACAGCGAAGGGAATCCCCAGGACGCCCAGGAGGCTACCCACGAGGATCGAGAAGCCCGCCGCCATGATGATGAGAAGGTGGCCGGCGAGCATGTTTGCGAACAGTCGCACCGAGAGGCTGACGAGGCGAAGCACCTGCGACAGCAGCTCGAGCACGAAGATGAAGGGCGTGATGCCCTTGCTGGACCCCGGGGGAATCAGCGTCTTGAAGTAGCCGATGAACCCGTGGGTGCCGAAGCCCTCCCAGAGGAAGGCCACGAAGGTCATGAGCGCCAGGGCGAGGGTGACGTTGATATTCGCCGTGGCGGCGTAGAGCCCCAGGTCACCGACCACCTGGAAGGTGTCGGTGTGCGGGGCCGTGGGAAGGGGGATGAACGAGATGAGGTTGTTCACCGCGACGAAGAGGAACAGCGTCGCGAGGTAGGGGAACCACTTCTTGAACACGTGCTGCGGCAGCGTTACGCCTGCGATCTGCTTCTCCACGAACTCGTAGGAGATCTCGAGCACGTTCTGCGACTTCGTCGGGCGCATCTTCAGGCCGCCTCGCACCACGAGAAGGCCGAACACGATGATGATCGCGCTCGATACGAGCATGTAGAAGACGGCCTTGTTGATGCTGAGGTCGATGAAGCCCAGGTCGATGCTGACCCAGGCAGAGGTCTCGAACTCGGCGGCCGGATCGAACTCCTCGGCTGCAGACGCCAGGGCCGGCAGTGCCAGCACCATGGAGAAGGTGGCCACGAGCCACCACTTGAGGCGAGTAGCGACGCCCCTCACTCAGATGCCTCCCCTGCCGGCGCGTTGGCCTTCTCGCGGGCGGCGAACGCGATGGCGCGGCCCAGCAGGTCGAAGGTGAACGCGGCCAGGAACACGGCGGCCCCGATGAGCGCGACGGTCTCGTCGAACCTCAGGGCCGTGATGAACAGGACTCCCGCCACCGTCCAGGCGCGGATGATGAACGACATGCCGGTGATGCCCACGGCGGCCGACTGCCCCATCTTCAGCGCGTACTTCGCGGTGGTCAGCTGCACGGCCCAGTTGGCAACCCACAGCGCCGTACCCAGCACCCACCCGTTGAGGGGACCACCCAGCGCCAGCACGATCGGCAGCGCCACGAGGCAGGCCAGCAGGCTCGCGATCGTGGCGATGACCGCGACGCGGCGCGGTGCCTCCTTGGAGGCGGGCGCAGGCGCGAACTGATCTGCAGCCTGGCCAGGGGCGGCTGAGATGATGCTCTTCCCTCCGGGCGTGGTACTCGGCCGCGGGACTCCGCGGCAACGGCGGGGAGCATACCCATCGCCCCACGTCCCGCCCCGCAACCGGCGCCCGTTTCGGGGGTGACAGGCGTCCCGCGTTCCCGGGAAAAAGACCTAGCGCTTGGTGGAGGCCACCTCATCGCCCGCCGCGCGGCGCCGGCGCACGATCTGCACCACCGGCTCGTGGCGCCACTTGAGGATCTCCAGCACGTACACCAGGTACACGGCTCCGGCCAGCCCCAGTGCGGCAATGGCGGCGAGCAGGGCGGTCCAGCCCAGGTTCCACTCGCCCGGGCCGTCCGTGTAGGGCACGAACCGCATGGCCAGGGCAAGCACGCTCATCAGGCCAGTCCACGCATAGATGGCCAGCACCGTGCGCCGTTGGCTCCACCCGATCGCCAGGAACCGATGATGGAAATGGCTCTTGTCCGCCGAGTAGACGGGGTTGCCGTGCTTGATGCGCTTGAGGATCACGAACGATGTGTCGAGGATCGGTATGGCCAGCACCACGAGCGGAAGCACGATGGCGATGGCCGCGGCGCTCTTCATCACGCCGCTGATGGCGATTCCGGCCAGCATGAAACCCAGGAACATCGAGCCGCCGTCACCCATGAACGTGCGGGCCGGGTTGAAGTTGAAGCGCAGGAAGGCCACGCAGGCGCCCGCGAGCGCGGCGGCCAGGATGGCGGCATCGGCACGGCCCAGCGAGGCGGCGATGATCGCGAAGGTCGTGGAGCCGATGCCCACCACGCCCGCGGCCAGCCCGTCCATGCCATCCGTGAAGTTGATGATGTTCACGATGGCCACGAACCACAGCACCGTGAGCGGGTACTGCGCGGCGCCAAGGTCGAAGGCACCCACGAATGGCAGCGTGAGGTGGTCGATGGTGAGCCCCGCGGCAACGGGGATCGTGGCGCAGGCCACCTGGCCCAGGAACTTGACGGCCGGCTGCATGCCGAGGATGTCGTCTGCGATGCCCAGGGCCGCGATGAGGATTCCCCCTGCGATGAGGCCGCGCACGGCGGCGTCGCCGGGCAGGAACCACAGCGCGGGCAGCAGGAAGCCCAGCACGATGGCCAGGCCGCCCAGCCGGGGAATCGGGCGATCGTGGATGCGCCGCGCCGACGGCTGGTCCACCGCGCCGACGCGGCGGGCCAGGGCCATGGTGGCCGGCGTGAGGATCAGGACGACCAGTGCCGCCGCGATCGCGCTGAGTATGGGGATCAGCGTCGTCGTCATGCGCATCGGGCGCCACAGGGGGCGCTCAGGAGACTCATTCTACGACCGGCATGGTGGCCCCTGCGCATGCGCGGGCCCACGGAGTCAGTGACGCGGCCGGTGATAGGCGCCCGCGCCCCAGGCCGAGAGGGCCTCGCCGAGCAGCCCGGTGAGGGGCATCGTGATGGGCGCGAGCGGCCCGCTGGCCACCACGGGGTTCCTGCGGCGCCGGTCGAGCACACGCACCACCCGGGCGGCCACCGACCCCGCGGTCTCGGTGGGCATGAGGCGCGGCAGATCCTTGCCCCACCCCAGGCGATGGAACGCCGTGCGCACCGGGCCCGGGCAGATGGCGAACGCCCGCACGCCCGTGCCGCGCAGCTCCTGGTCGAGCCCCCGCACGAACCGCATTTCGAACGCCTTGGTGGCCGCATACGTGGACATGAACGGAATCGCCTGTGCGGCAGCCGCCGAGGACATCACCACCAGGTCACCCCGGCCGTTGGCCACCATGCCGGGCAGCACATGCGATGCCATGTCCACCACCGCCACGCAGTTCAGGCGCACCTCGCGCACCTCGCGATCGCGCGGCAGGTCCACGAACCGCCCCTGCGAGCCGATCCCCGCGTTCAGCACCGCCACCTCAACAGGCGCCCGCAGCTGATCGAGAACGCCCCGCACGGTCTCGCGGCCCTCCTCGCGCGAGAGGTCCGCGGCCACCCCGCGCACCTCCACCCCGTGCTCGCGTCGCGCCTGCTCCGCCAGCGCCGCCAGGCGGTCGCCCCGCCTCGCCACGATCACCAGCGGGTGCCCACGCCGCGCGAGCCTCAAGGCCACCTCGGCGCCGATGCCCGCCGACGCCCCGGTCACGAGGGCCCAGCCGCGGCGATCAGGCATCACGGGCGCCCCCCGGACCGGCGCGACGGGTTCACGAACTACGCGCTGACGGTCTCGGCGAGGAGCTCGGGGTACAGCGGGAAGCGGGCGCCGAGGGCGGCGGAGCGCTGGCGCAGGGCATCGAGGTCGGCGTCGGTGGCCTCGGGCACGAGCGCGGCCGCGATGATGGCCCCCACCTCGCGAAGATCCTCGGGGCCCATGCCACGGGTGGTGAGCGCCGCGGTACCGATGCGCACGCCGGAGGTGACGGTGGGCGGGCGCTCGTCGAACGGCACGCCGTTCTTGTTGACGGTGATGCCCGCACGGTCGAGGCGGGCCTCGCCGTCCACGCCGGTGAGGGGGGTCTTCGAGAGATCCACCAACACGAGGTGGTTGTCGGTGCCCCCGGTCACGAGGTCAACGCCGTCTGCAACCAGCACCTCGGCCATGGCCTGGCAGTTGTCCACCGTGCGCTGCTGGCGCTCGCGGAACTCGGGTGTCAGGCACTGGCCGAAGGCCACGGCCTTGCCGGCGATCACGTGCATCAGCGGTCCGCCCTGCAGGCCGGGGAACACCGCACGGTCGATGGCGCTGCCGAACTCCTCGTCGCACATGATGAAGCCGGCG
>JBIIJJ010000023.1:0-13356 GCA_044233875.1 Miltoncostaeaceae bacterium
CACGCACACGGCGATGACCGGGCCGAAGACCTCCTCGCGCATCACCCTGGCGAAGGGCGCCACGCCATCGAGCACGGTCGGCGCGATCATGCACGGCCCATCCGGCAGGCGCTCGCCTCCGCGCACCACGCGCGCGCCAACCTGCGTGGCCTCGTCGATCCACTCGATGATGCGATCGGCCGACGCTGCATCGATCACGGGCCCGACGTCCGTCGAGTCATCGAGGGGGTCGCCCACCACCAGGGCGTCAACCAGTGGGAGCAGCTGCTGCATGAGGGCGTCGTGAACCCGGCGATGCACCAGCACGCGCTGCACCGAGATGCACGACTGCCCCGCGTGCGTGAAGGCGCTGCCCGCGATCGCGCGCGCGGCGGCGGCCAGGTCGGCGTCGTCGTGCACGATGAGCGGCGTGGCGTTGCCCAACTCGAGGGCCACGCGGATGTCCGGGCGCGCCGCCCGGATCGCCCACCCCACGGTGCTGCTGCCCGTGAACGACACCATCGACACGTCGGGGTGCGAGGTGAGCGGCTCGCCTGCAACGCCATCGCCCAGCACCCAGCCCAGCTGCCCGTGGGGCAGGCCCGCCTCGCGCAGTATCGCCGCGAGCGCCAGGCCCGAGAGCGGCGCCTTGCCCGCGGGCTTCAGCACCACCGGCGCGCCCACGGCCACGGCGGGGCCGAGCTTGTGGGCCACGAGGTTGAGCGGGAAGTTGAAGGGCGTGATGGCGGCGATCACGCCGATGGGCTCTCGCACCGTCATGCCCACCAGGCCCGCGCCCGAGTCGGCGGCGTCCATGGGGATGACCTCACCGGCGAGCGTGCGGGCCACGGCACCCGAGAACCGGAGGGTGTCCACGCAGCGGGCCACTTCCCCTCGCGCCTGCTTCAACGGCTTGCCGGCCTCGGCCGCGAGCACGCGGGCGAGGTCATCGGCCCGCTCCTCCACCAGCGTCGCCGCGCGATCCAGGATGCGCGCCCGCTCCGAGGCGGGCGGGGCATGGCCCAGCGAGGCGCGGGCCACGGCAACCGCGGCATCCACGGCGTCCTCCCCCGACACCGCCACCCGGGCGATCTCGGCGCGGTCGTACGGCGCCACCACGGGCTGCTCGCCGAGGGAGGGCAGCACCTCGTCACCCGCCATGGCAACACGGGGAATCCACTCCGGTACGTCGATCGTCGGCATGGACGGCAGGCTACCGTGGGCGGCATGGCTCCCCTGCTGCCGGACGACATCACCCCCGACCCCCTGCGCGCCCTGTGCGCGTGGATCGACGAGGCGCGCGCCACGGGCCAACCCCAGCCCAATGCCATGACGCTCGCCACGGCCGCGGCGGACGGACGTCCCTCGGCGCGCATGGTGTTCGTGCGCGCGTGGGGACCCGGGGGCATCGAGTGGATCACCGACTCGGCGTCGCGCAAGGCGCGCGAGCTGGGCACGCAGCCCCACGCCGCCGGGGTGTTCTTCTGGGCCGGACTCGGTCGCCAGGCCCGGGTGGAGGGACCGGTGCACCTGCTGACCCCCGATGAGGTGACTGCGCACATGGCCCGCAGGCGGCCGGAGGCCCGTGCCGCGGCTCGCGCGTGGCGCCAGGGCGAGCCCGTCGCATCCCGCGCCGAGCTCAACCGCCGGCTCGCCGCGGCCCGGGCCGAGGGCGACCCGCCGGGCGTGCCCGGGGGATGGATCGGCCACCGCCTCGAGCCACGCGCGATCGAGTTCTGGCAGGAGGACCCCGACGGCCTGCACGACCGTCTGCTGGCCGTTCGATCGGGAAGCGACTGGACCGTGGAGCGGATCGCCCCCTAGACGCGCCGGTGGGCATGCGGAAAACCCGTATTCCGGATCAGTACGGCCCCTCATTGAAGGCACACGCAACCGGCTCATAACGTCGGTCGCATGATGACTTCACTGGGCACGGGCATCGCGGCGGGCTATCTCATCTTCGTCGCGCTTGGCCTGATCATCTCCTTCGCGATTCTCTGGTCGACCAAGCGCGGCCGCCGGGACAGGGGCGAGGGCGTCGACATCGAGGGGGCCGAGAGGGCCGAGCCCTGGTGGGGCGTGTTCGTGGTGGTGCTGCTGGCCATCCTGCTCGGCTTCACCATCTGGCGCGCGCCGTGGTTCAGCGAGAACGACGACCCGAAGGACGTCCAGGTGAAGGTGACCGGCATCCAGTTCGGGTTCCTGGTGCAGCCCACGCAGGTGAAGGTGGGCCAGGACGTGCAGTTCAACGTCTCCTCGAAGGACGTCAACCACGCGATGGCGCTCTACAACCCGAAGGGCCAGATGATCATGAACGTCCAGGCCATCCCCGACTACACGATCTCGCGTTCGTACAGGTTCACGGAGCCGGGCACCTATGAGATCAGGTGCCTGGAGTTCTGCGGGTACCAGCACCACAAGATGATCTACCCGGCCTTCCAGGTGACCGCATGATGACCACCGCCGCTCCGCCCGTCGCGCCCGGGGCGCTGCCCTACGACGACGCCGAGATGCCGCTCGCGCTGGTGCAGACGCGCACGCGGCGCTTCGTGCTGCGCGTCATCTGGAGCTCCACGGCCTTCCTCGTGGTGTCGGGTGTGCTCGGCCTGCTGCTGCGCCTCCGCCAGGGCGAGGTCATCTCGATGGGCGACAACTTCTGGTACGCGGTGATGACCGCGCACGGGCTGGGGGCCTTCATCGCGTGGGCGGGCTTCTTCCTGATGGGCATCACCTTCTGGGTGCTCATGAAGGTCGGTTTCTCCATCCGCAGCTTCGTGCTGCCCGAGCTCATGTACTGGAGCATGATGGCCGGCGTGGTGGGCATCGTGCTCACCACCCTGCTGTCCGGGTTCGGCGGCTCGTGGGTGTTCCTCTACCCGCTGCCGTTCTTCTCCGCCGGCCAGTGGAGCGACACGGTCACGGGCATCTTCTCGGCGTCGGTGCTGCTGGCCGGCGTGTCGATCCTCGCCTACTGCGCCGCGGTACTGCACACCGTCATCGGCCCCGGCCTGCAGGCCGAGAAGAACACCCTGGGCCAGAAGGTCGGCCTCACCTTCGGTTTCGGGCTGCTGTTCCCGTCGCGCTTCAAGACCCGCCGCGGCAGGGTCCCCTACCCCGTGCTGCCGTTCGCGGTGAACGCGGTGGACATGTTCCTGGCCACCCTGCCGTTCGCGCTGCTTCTGGTGTTCAACATCATCCAGTCGGTCAACAACGGCTTCTCGATCAACGTGCTGCTGGCCGGCAACCTGCTGTGGGCCTTCGGCCACCCGGTGGTCTACCTGCTGCTGTTCCCGGCAGCCGCCACCTACTACTACCTCATCCCCCGCTACGCGGGGCGTGACCTGGTGGCGGGCAAGGCGGTGGCGGTGGCGTGGCTCATCGCGCTCACGATGAACCTGTTCGTGTGGGCCCACCACCTGTACATGAACTATCCCGACGGCGAGAACGTGCAGCAGACGCTCGGCACGATCATGCAGCCCACCACCTACGCGCTGGTGCTGCCGTCGGCGCTGTCGCTGTACTCCATCGGGGCCACCATCTACCGCTCCAACTTCCAGTGGAACGTGGCGTCCAAGTTTCTGGTGGCGGGCATCATCTCGTGGCTCGTCGCCGGGCTGCAGGGAATCATCAACGCCACCGCGGCCTTCCAGGAGACCCTGCACAACACCCTCTGGATCGTCGGCCACTTCCACAACATGGCCTTCCTCAACATGGGCCTGCTCATCTTCGGCGCCATGTACGCGTTCCTGCCCGAGCTCATGGGCCGGGGCTGGTGGAACGAGCGCCTCGGCAGCATCCACCTGTGGGGCACCATCGTGGGCGCATACGGCTGGGTGACCTGCCAGATGATCCAGGGGCTCGAGGGCGCACCCCGCCGCTGGGCCGTGCTGCCCGACGAATACCTCACGCTCACCCACGTGTCGCTGGGCTTCCTCGCCCTGCTCGTGGCCGCGCAGCTGGTGTTCGCCTACAACCTCTGGACGACGCTCCGCAGGTCGCCCTTCGATCACCCGAGGGCCGTGGTGGCGCGCGGGGGCACGCAGGCGGACTAGCCCGTGGAGATCCTCCTCGCCCACATCCCGCATCTGGCCCTGCTGCTCGCGGTGGCACTGATCTTCGTGCGGATGATGATCGGCGAGCAGCGAATGCAGCTCGCCATCGCGGAGGGCGGGGAGGAGGCCGCGCAGCAGGTGGGGGTCATCGGCGTGCGGGGGGCCATCCGCATGCTGCTCCTGCTGCTGTTCCTCGCCGCCGTGATGGTGCTCGCCATCCAGGTGCTTCGCGACGAGTTGCCATCAGCCTTCGTGGTCGTCGACTACCTGGCGGCGGGTGCGGTGCTCGCCATCTGGATGGCCTGGTCGGCCCCGTCGGGCCTCGCCCCCGGGGTGCAGCGGCGGCTGGGTGCCGCGGGCCGCGCAGCGGTGCGCATGGCCGTGGGAATCGTGGCGATGGGCGCCCTGGTCATCGCAGGCATGGCACTGGCCCACGGAGTGGTGCTGCCACCCCTGTAGGCTGCCGCCACAGAGCCATGGGCGTGGTGAGGGAAGCCGGTGTGATTCCGGCGCGGTCCCGCCACTGTGACCGTGAGCGCCGCCGCCGGGGCCGTGATGGGCCCGGCCACTGGGGGATGACCCCGGGAAGGTGCGGGGGCGCGTTGACCGGGAGCCAGGAGACCTGCCCCGCCTTGGCACCACGACCTTCGAGGACTGAGGTGACGGTGCACGGGGATCCCGCCGGGAACCCACATGGAGGACCCCTCGTGCCGGGCGACGTCGTTGCCCGCGTGCGCGGCCTCGTGTTCTCGTACGGCGACTCCCCTTCGCGTGCGCTCGACGGCGTGAGCCTGAACGTGCGGGCAGGCGAGGTGCTGGTGCTCGAGGGGCCATCGGGCGGCGGCAAGTCGACCCTGCTGCGCGCCCTCGCCGGCCTGGTGCCCGACTTCCACGGCGGCCGCGTGGCCGGGTCGGTGGAGGTGGCCGGGCACGACGCCCTGCGCGAGCCCCCCGCCCGCCTCGGCAGTGCCGTGGGAATGGTGTTCCAGGACCCCGAGGCACAGGCCGTGATGGGCACGGTGGATCGCGACGTGGCGTTCGGCCCGCAGAACGCCGGACTGCCCGCCGACGAGATCGCCCGGCGCGTTGACGAAGCCCTCGAGGCAGCCGGCGCCGGCCACCTGCGCGGTCGCCGCATCGACACGCTGTCGTCGGGCGAGCGCCAGAGGGTGGCCATCGCCGGCGTGCTGGCCCGCCGCCCCCGCCTGCTCGTGCTCGACGAGCCCACGTCCCAGCTCGACGCCGGCGCAGCGGCGGCGCTGGCCGCCACCCTGCGCCGGCTGGCCGATGAGGGAACCGCCGTGGTGGTGGCTGAGCACCGCGCCGAGCGCGTGCGCCCCATCGCCGACGCCGTGCTCGCCGTGTGCCATGGGCAGCTCGGCCCAGCGGCAGCGCCCGAGGCCATGCCGGAGTCCCCGAGGCCGTGCCACCAGGTAAGCGCGCCCGCCGCCCGCATGGAGGGAATCGTGGCCGGGCACGGCGACTGGCCCGTGCTCGAGGGCGCGTCGCTTGCCCTGGTGCCGGGCCGCGTCACGGCGCTCGTGGGGGCCAACGGCAGCGGCAAGACCACGCTGCTGCGCACGCTGGCCGGCCTCCACTGCCCGGATGCCGGGCGGGTGATGCTTGGTGACGACGACGTATCGGCGCTTGCAGCCGAGCAGCGCTTCCCGCGGCTGGCACTGGTACCCCAGGACCCCGGGCGTCACCTGCTCACCGAGACGATCGCCGATGAGATCGCCGTGGCGCTGAGGTCGCTGGGCGTGAGCGGCAACGAGCGAGCTGCGCGCATCGCCGCGGCAGCAAAGGCCCTCGAGCTCGACGACATGCTGGAGCGCCACCCGCTCGACCTCAGCGTGGGCGAGCGCGAGCGCGTGGCCCTGGCCTCGATCATCGTGGCCGCGCCGCGCGTGCTGGTGCTCGACGAGCCCACCCGCGGCATGGACCCGCTGCGCAAGGCGGCCCTGGCCCGCCTCATCCGCGATCTGGCCGCCGCGGGCACGGCCGTGCTGGTGGCCACGCACGACGGCCCATTCGCCGTGCAGGCCGCCGATGAGGTGCTGCAGATGGTGAACGGCGACGCCGTGCCCACCGGGCTGCCGCCCACCGCGCTGCTCACCGCATGAGCGCCGCAGCTGTCGTCATCCTCACCTCACTGGCCCTGCTGCTGGTGGGCTGGGCCGCATGGGAGAGGGGTCCCGGAGGGCCCAAGATGGTGGCGCTCACCGCCACGCTCGGGGCCGCCACGGCGGCGAGCCGGGTGCTGTTCGTCGCCGTCCCATCCGTGAAGCCGGTCACCACGATGTGCCTCGTCACGGGGGCCGCACTGGGTGCCCGTGCCGGCATGGCGGTGGGGGCACTGGCCGCCCTCATATCCAACGCGTTCCTCGGCCAGGGCCCGTGGACCCCGGCGCAGATGCTGCTCTGGGGCGCCGTGGGCGCCTCGGGCGCGCTGCTTCGCCCCGCCACGCGCACGCGGCTCGGGCTCGCCGGGGTCGCCGGTGCCTGGGGGTTCCTGTTCGGGTGGGCGATGAACCTGTGGTTCCTGGCCACCTTCGGGCCCGAGGTCTCGTGGGCGGCGTTCATCACCGCATGCATCGCGAGCGCCTGGTTCGACATCGCCGCGGCCATCGGCAACGTGGTGTTCGCCCTGCTCATCGGCCCGGCTCTCTACCGATTGCTCAGCCGCTATGCGGCCCGCGTGCGCGTGACGCACGCGCCCACCGGCGGCGTGCCGGCCCCGTAACGCCTAGCCGGACGCCAGCTCGCCGGCGCGATCGCGAAGAGCCGCATGCGCACGCGCGGCCCGGTGCGCCGCCTCGGCACTCCACGCCCGCGCAGCATCAACGGCGTCGGCGCACGCCGACGCCATGGCCTCGGTCTCACCCGGAGCCGATGAGCCCTGCTGCAGGCGGGTGTCGGCGGCACCATCGGGGTCGAGGGCCTTCGCGATGAGCGCCTCGTCGACCACAAGGTCGATGCCGTCGCTGGCCTTCGCCGCCTCGGCCAGCAGCGCGGGCGTCAGTGCCGACTCGTCCTGCCCGGCGTCGACCAGCATCTTCACGGCCCGGCCCACCACGTGGTGCGCGGTGCGGTAGTCGAGCCCGGCATCCTGGGCCAGCACGTCGCTGAGGTCGGCCGCGGTGATGAAGCCGCGGCGGGCGGCCTCCCCGGCGCGGGTGGCGTCGAGCGTCATGCGGTCGACCACCGCGGCCATGAGGCGCGTGGAGGCAACCACCTCGTCCATGGCGCGTGGCACCACGGTGTTCAGCACATGGAAGTGATCGGTGCGGGCCGATCCCGTGTGCAGCGCCACCAGCGCGCCGGTGAGGTCGCCCGACACGGTGCCGGCGGTTGCGCGCACCACGGCGAGCGCATAGGGATTCTTCTTCTGCGGCATCAAGGCGCTTGCGCGGCTGTGCTCGTCGGCCAGGGTGGCGATGCCGAATTCCTGGCTGGCCAGGATCTCGAGGTCCTGGGCGAGCTCGCTCTGGTGCGTCGCCGTGGTGGCCGCCGCGGCAAGCAGGTCCACGTAGGGGTCCCACTGCCACATGGCGTCCTTCACGTGCGGAACGACGCCCGACGCCCCGAGCAGCTCGGCGAGGCGCGCGCGGTCGAGCGGCCAGCGCGACCCCGCGCTGCCCCCGGCCCCGGCCACCGACAGGTCGAGCTCGGCATGGATGGCACGCAGGCGCTCGGCGTCGCGCAGCACCGGGTAGGCGTAGGCGAGAATGAGGTGGCCCAGGCGCGTCGGCTGCGCCGGCTGCAGGTAGGTGTAGTCGGCGGCGAGGTCGGTGGCGTGGCGCGAGGCCAGGCGCGTGAGGGCCGCCGCGAGGTCGATGCAGGCGTCGTGCAGGCGCAGTGCGGCGTCGCGTGCCACCAGCCTCAGGCCCACGCGAAAGGCCTCGCGACGCGGGCGGCCGGCCGACAGCCACCCGGCCGCCACCTTGCCCGCCCGCTCCTTCAACTGGTGCTCGCGGCTGTTGAAGGCATCACCCAGCGCGGGATCGAAGGGGAACTGATCCCCAGGGATGGCATCGAGCTCGAGCAGGGCCGCAAGCAGCGCGCGCGACTGGTCGGCGGGAATCGCCCCGGCCTCGGCCAGCGCCACCACGTGGGCCAGGTCGGACGTGGACAGGCCGTCGGCGAGGCGCGGACCAGCCGCGGCCTCGTAGCGATAGCCGGCTTCCACCAGCTCGTGCGCGGGACCACCCTCGAGGCGCCCGCCGCTTCCCAGGTATTCATTGGCCACGGGCACAGCCTACCGAGCCGGTCTGAACCCCCGGAGACGCAGGGAATTCGTGACCACGAAGATGCTGGACAGCCCCATGGCCGCAGCGGCGATGAGCGGGTTGAGCAGGCCAAGCACCGCGAGCGGGATGGCCGCGACGTTGTAGCCGAAGGCCCACACCAGGTTGCCCTGGATCGTGCGCAGCGTGCGGCGCGACAGGCGGATGGCGTCGGCGATGGCCCGCGGGTCGGGCGTGACCAGCGTGATGTCCGCAGCCTCGGCGGCCACGTCGGTGCCGGTGCCCATGGCAATGCCCAGGTCGGCGCGCACCAGCGCGGGGGCGTCGTTGACTCCGTCGCCCGCCATGGCCACCACCTCGCCGGCCTCCTGCAGCTCGCGCACCACCCGCTCCTTGTCCTCGGGCAGCACGTCGCTGATCACCTCGTCGATGCCGGCGGTGGCGGCCACCGCACGGGCCGGCGCGGCCGCGTCGCCGGTGAGCATGATCGGGCGCAACCCCAGGTCGCGCAGCATCGCGATGGCGCGCGGGGTCTCCGGACGCATCACGTCACTCACCGCGATGGCCCCCGCCGGTGCGCCGTCGACCTCCACGGCCACGACCGTGCGCCCCTCGGCCCGCGCGGCGTCGCGTGCGTCGGCCAGCGCGCCCGACAGGGCGTCACTGCGGCCCACGGTGACCTCACAGCCATCGACCGTCGCACTGATGCCCAGGCCCGCGGTGGCCCGGAAGGCACTGGCCGCCACCAGCGGCCGGGGCGCGGCCGCCGCCTCGGCGATGGCGCGGCCGATGGGGTGCTCGCTGCCGGCCTCGGCGGCACCGGCCAGCGCCAGCACCTCGTCCGCATCCCAGCCCTCGGCGGGAATGACCTGGGCCACCTTCATCACGCCTTCGGTAAGCGTGCCGGTCTTGTCGAGCACGGCCACGGTCACGCGCCGGGTGCTCTCGAGCACCTCGGGGCCGCGGATGAGGATTCCCAGTTGCGCCCCGCGCCCCGTGCCCACCATGAGCGCGGCGGGCGTGGCAAGGCCGAGGGCGCACGGACATGAGATGACCAGGACGGCCACCGCGGCGGTCATGGCCTCGCCGGCCGGATGCCCGGTAGCCAGCCACCCGATGAGCGTGCCCAGCGCGATGAGGATGACCACCGGCACGAATACGCCGGCCACGCGATCGGCCAGCCGCTGCACCGGGGCCTTGCCGGCCTGAGCGGCCTCCACGAGCGCCGCCACGCGCTGCACGGCGGTCTCGGAGCCCACCCGGGTGGCGCGCACGGTGATGCGCCCGCCGGCGTTGAGCGACCCGCCCTCCACGGGGTCACCCGGGCCCACCTCCACGGGCACGCTCTCGCCCGTGAGCAGGGCACGGTCCACTGCGGAGGACCCCTGGTCGACGTCGCCGTCCACCGGGATGCGATCGCCCGGGCGCACAACCACCACTTCGCCCACCTGCACCGAGGCGGCGGGCACCTCGACCTCGGCGCCGTCACGCAGCACCACGGCGGTGTCGGGCGCCAGGGCCAGCAGGGCACGGATGGCCTGGCCGGCGCTGCGGCGTGCGCGGGCCTCGAGGAACCTGCCCAGCAGCACGAGGGCCACGATGCCCGCGGCCACCTCGAAGTAGATCTCGGCGCCCATGGCGTCGGACGGGAACAGCGACATGTGCATGGTCATGCCGATCTCGCCGGCGCCGAGGAACAGCACGGCCACCACCGACCACGCCCACGACACCCCCGATCCCAGCGAGATGAGGGTGTCCATCGAGGCCGAGCGGTGGCGCAGTGCGGCCCACGCACCCTTGTGGAAGGTCCACCCGCACCACCACACCACCGGCGTGGAGAGCACGAGCGCCATCCACTGCCACCCCGGGAACTGCAGCGGCGGGATCATCGACACCAGCACCACCGGCACGGTGAGCCAGGCCGCCCAGAGCAGGCGCAGGCGCAGGCCCGCAGCGGTGGTGGTGGCGGCGTCATCGTCACCGGCGTGCGACACCGCGGATGCGGGCATGGCGTCGTACCCGGCCCGCCTCACGGCATCGATGAGGGCCTGCTCGTCCACCCCTGTGGGGGCCTGCACGTGGGCACGCTCGGTCGCGAGGCTCACCGACGCGGTGACCCCGTCCACCTTGCCCAGGGCCTTCTCCACGCGCGCCACGCAGGCGGCGCAGGTCATGCCCTCGATCTGCAGGTCGTGCTCAGGCAACCTCGTACCCGGCCTCGACGATGGCATCGCGCACCAGCCGGTCGTCGGCGTCACCCTCCACCAGCACCGTGCCGGTGGACACGTTCACGGCCACCGCGGTGACCCCGGGCACGGCGCCGACCTCGTTCTCGACGGCCATGCGGCAGTGGTCACAGGTCATGCCCGTGACCTCGTACGTGCGGCTCATTCGTGACCTCCTTTTCAACCGACGGTAACACCGGCGTCAAGGGGGTCAGGCGGCAGGCAGCTCCTCGGCCTCCACCAGAACCGCGGTGACGCCGGAGATGTTGAGCAGACGTCGCACGGCGTCGGATGGCGCGTGCAGGCGAATCGCGGCGGCGCCCTCGCGTGCGCGCTCGTTGGCGGCGATGAGCGCGCCCAGGCCACGGCTGTCCATGAAGGTCACGGCCGAGAGGTCCACGTACACCGTGCGGCCATCGCGCTGCGCACCGGTGAGGGCCGCCGACACGTCCGAGAGCGTGCTGGCGTCCACGACGCCCGTGACCACCACGACGATCCCCGAGGGGCGTTCGTCCGTGGTTACGCTGACCTGTCCGCTGGCGGGTTCCGACATGGCGGGCCGGGACACTACCCTTCCCGATCAGTAATGTGGCGCCGGCCCGCGAAGGGGCCGTCGGAAACCGCGAGAGGCAGCCGTGAAGAAGCTCCCCATCTGGATCGTCACCACCCTGCTGCTGCTGGGCATCGTCCTGACGTACGTCGGATGGATCGACCGGCACGTGGCCGGGTACATCCCGTTCGTGCTCGGGGTGATCTGGGTGCTCTTCGCGCTGGCCGCCGCACCGCGCGTCTTCGCCGACGACTGATGCCGCCGCGGGCGTCCATGCCCGCGTAGTCTCGACGCGTGCCCCCGGATCACGCGAGCCAGGACGGCCTCACCTCAGCTGAGGCCGCGAGGGTCCTCGAGGAGCACCCCTATCGCCGGGGGCCCCGGGGCAGCAGGTCGTTCGCCGACATCGTCTGGTCGAACACCTTCACGCTGTTCAACCTGATCCTGATCGTCCTGCTGGTCCCGCTGGCGATGTTCGGGCTGTGGGGCGACATGCTGTTCGGCGGCGTGCTGGTTGCCAACACGCTCATCGGCATCATCCAGGAGACCCGTGCCAAGCGCGCGCTCGACCGCCTGGCGCTGCTGGTGGCGCCCCACGGGCGCGTGCTACGCGATGGCGAGCCCGCGACGCTGGACATCCCCCAGATCGTGGTGGGCGACGTGGTCCTCCTGGAGCCCGGCGAGCAGGTGGTGGCCGACGGCGAGCTGGTGCAGGCATCGGTGCTGAGCCTCGACGAATCGGTGCTCACGGGTGAGTCGGACGCCGTGGGCAAGGAGGCCGGGGATCAGGTGCTCTCGGGCGCCTTCTGCGTGGCCGGCAGCGGCGCGTACCGGGTCACCGCCGTCGGCGCCGACTCATTCGCCGAACGCCTCGCCGCCGAGGCCAAGGGAACGCGCGCGGTGCTCTCCCCCCTGCAGCTCGACATCAACCGCATCCTTCGCATCATCATCGTCGTGCTGGTGCCGCTGGCGGTGCTGATGGTCGTGTCCACCATCTGGCTCGACTTCGGGGGGGCGGCGGCATCGGTGCAGCGGGTGGTGGCAGCGCTGGTGCCCCTGGTGCCCGAGGGGCTGGTGCTGCTGGCCAGCCTCACCTTCGCGGTGGCGGCCGTGCGGCTGGCCCGCATCGGCACGCTCGCCCAGCAGCTGAACGCCATCGAGAGCCTGGCCAGCGTCGACACCGTGTGCGTCGACAAGACCGGCACCCTCACCGAGAACCGCCTCGACGTGGCCGGCGTGCTGGCGGCGCCCGGCGTTGACGAGGCCGATGTGCGCAGCGCCGCGGGCGTGCTGGCCGCCAGCGCCGCGGCCCGCAACGCCACGGCCGAGGCCATGCTGGCCGCGATGCCGGCCGAGGCGCAGGCACCCGTTGCCGAGGTGCCGTTCGCATCCTCACGCAAGTGGAGCGGGGTCACCCTGCCCGGGGGCCGCACCGTGGTGATGGGCGCACCGGAGATACTCGAGCGCATCGGCGTGGCCATCCCGGCCGAGCTGGCCAGCGGCATCGCGTCGGCGCAGGCCGCGCGGCGGCGCGTATTGCTCGTGGCCACGGGCGACCAGCCGCTGGACGAGCAGCAGGAGGGCATGGGGCACCTTCCCCCACTCGTGGCGACCGGTGCGGTGCTGCTGGAGGAGGCCCTCCGGCCCGATGCGCCCGAGACCGTGAGGTTCCTCGAGGGCGAGGGCGTTCAGGTGAAGGTGATCTCCGGCGACGGCGTGGGCACGGTGCAGGCCGTGGCAGCCGCGTGCGGCGTGACCGGTGCGGAGCACGCCATCCAGGGCCCCGACCTGCCCGACGACCCCGAGGCGCTGCGCGAGATCGTGCGCGACACCGCGGTGTTCGGCCGCATCACGCCCGAGCAGAAGCGGGCACTGGTGCAGGCCATGACGGCCAACGGCCGCTACGTGGCCATGATCGGCGACGGCGTGAACGACGTGCTCGCCCTCAAGGACGCCCGTCTCGCAGTGGCCATGGGCAACGGCAGCCAGATGGCCAAGGGCGTGGCAGACCTCGTGCTGCTCACCAATGCGTTCTCCACGCTGCCCGAGGCAATCTCGGCCGGCCGCCAGATCATCCGCAACACGCACCGGGTGGCGAAGCTCTTCATCACCAAGTCGGTGTACTCGGCCATCATCCTGCTGGCATTCGCGCTGCTGCCGGTGGCATTCCCGTTCCTGCCCCGGCAGCTGTCGATCACCTCGTCGCTCACCATCGGCATCCCGGCGTTCTTCCTGGCGCTCTCGCGCAGTGAGGGTCCGGTGAACCGCGACGGGTTCATGCGCACCCTGTGGGCCTTCGCGGT
>JBIIJJ010000024.1:0-13318 GCA_044233875.1 Miltoncostaeaceae bacterium
ATCAGGGCCTCGCCCACCAGGATGGCATCGACCCCGGCGTCCTCCAGGCGCTGGACATCCTCATTCGAGGTGATGCCGGACTCCGCCACCACGATCGTGCCCGCGGGGGCGTCCACCAGCAGGCGCAGTGCCGTGTCGGTGTCCACCTCGAGGGTATGGAGGTTGCGGTTGTTCACGCCAATGATCTCCACGCCGCAGTCCACGGCCGTCTGCATCTCGTCATCGTCGTGAACCTCTACCAAGCAGTCGAGCCCGATCTCGGCGGCCTGGTCGTACAGCGACGTGAGCTCATCGCGCCCAAGCGCCGCCACGATCAGCAGGATCGCGTCCGCGCCGGCAAGCCGGGCCTCCACGATCTGGTACGGATCGACGATGAAGTCCTTGCGGATGAGCGGCAGTGCGCATGCGCGGCGGGCCTCACGCAGGTCATCCAGCGAGCCGCCGAACCAGTGCGGCTCGGTGAGCACCGAGCATGCCGACGCGCCCGCGGTCTCGTACGCCTGCACGATGTCGGTCACCGTGGCGTCGGGGCGGATCGGACCCTTGGACGGGCTTGCGCGCTTCATCTCGGCGATGAGCGAGATGCCCTCCTGAATGAGGGCCTCCGAGAACGGACGGCCGCGCGGCGCGGGCTCGAGCCTCTCCTGCAGGGCCTCGAGCGGAACCTGCTGGCGACGGGCGTCCACGTCTGCGCGGGTGCGCTGCACCACCTCGTCGAGGAACGTGGACATCACGCGTCCGCCCCCGACGGCGACAGGCGGTTGGTGACCTCCACGAACTGGTCGAGCCGGGCGAGCGCCGCACCCGAGGTCGCTGCCTCTTCCGCCATCTCCATGCCCTTCTCGAGCGACTGCGCGAGACCCGACATCCACACGGCGGCCCCGGCGTTGAGCACCAGCACGTCGCGCACCGGTCCCGCCTCGCCGCCGATTGCCGCACGGAGGGCGGCGGCGTTCTCCGCCGGGCCGCCCCCGGCCAGGGTGCCCCCGGCCGGAGGAGCCAGGCCGAGGGCCGCGGGGTCGATGGTGATCTCGCTGAAGGCATCGTGATTCCACAGCACGGCGTCCGTGACGGCACCCGTGCTGATCTCATCGAGGCCGTCACGACCGGCCACCACGAGCGCGCGGGTGGACCCCAGCATCGAGAGCGCCTCAGCCACCCGGTCGAGGTACTCGCGGTCGAACACGCCGATCACCTGATGCCGGGCACCGGCGGGGTTGGCGAGCGGGCCGATGACGTTGAAGGCCGTGCGGATGCCGAGCTCGCGTCGCACGTTGCCCACATGGCGGAACGCCGGGTGGTGCGACGGCGCGAACATGAAGCCCACGCCCGCCTCGGCGATGCACTCGCCGATGGCATCCGGGCCGAGGTCGACGCGCGCCCCGAGGGCCTCCAGCACATCGGCGCTGCCGCAGCTGGAGGTGACGGCCCGATTGCCGTGCTTGGCCACCGTGGCGCCGGCACCGGCGGCGATGAACGCCGCGCCGGTGGAGATGTTGATCGTCGAGGGGCCCCCACCCGTGCCGCAGGTGTCCACCAGCGCGTGGGAATCGTCCACATGCACGCGCTCGGCGCGGTCACGCACGGCCTGGGCCAGCCCCGAGAGCTCGGTGGCGGTCACGCCCTTGCCGCGCAGCGCGGTGAGGAAGGCCGCGATCTGCACCTCGGACGCCTCGCCATCCATCACCACGCCCACGGCCTGCAGCACCTGGTCGCGCGTGAGGTCCTGGCCGGCCACCAGCGCCTCGAGGCACTCGGTGATGACGGGCTGGGGGGTCATGCCGACATCCCGAGGAAGTTCCCGAGCAGCCCCCGGCCCTCGGCCGACAGGATGGACTCGGGGTGGAACTGCACGCCCTCCACGGGCAGATCGCGGTGGCGCAGGCCCATGATGACGTCGCCGTCGCACCATGCCGACACCTCGAGCACGTCGGGCAGGGTCTCGCGCTCCACCACCAGCGAGTGATAGCGGGTGGCGGTCATGGGGTCGGGCAGGCCGGCGAACACGGTGCGGCCGTCATGCTCGATGTCGCTGGTCTTGCCGTGCACCGGCTCCGACCCGCGCACCACCCGGCCCCCGAAGGCCTGGCCGATGGCCTGGTGCCCCAGGCACACGCCGAGTATCGGCATCTCGCCCGCCAGTTCGCGAATTGCCTCAAGTGAGATTCCCGCCTCGTCAGGGGTCTTGGGACCCGGGGAGATGACCAGGTGCGTGGGCCCGAGATCGCGGATGCCCGCCACGGTGATCTGGTCATGCCGGAATACATCCACCTTTGCACCGAGCTCCGCGAGGTACTGGAACAGGTTGTAGGTGAATGAGTCGTAGTTGTCGACGATGACGACGTGGGGCTGGCTCACCAGTCCTCCTGCTGCGCCGCCACCTCGATGGCGCGGAACATGCCGGCCGCCTTGCGCTGGGTCTCCTCGTACTCCGACTCGGCGTTGGAGTCGGCCACCACGCCCGCGCCCGCCTGCACGTGACACCGGCCGTCCTTGCACACGATGGTGCGGATGGTGATGCAGGTGTCGAGGTTGCCGTCGAACCCGATGTAGCCGACGGCACCGCCATACGGACCGCGCTTGGTGGGCTCGAGCTCGTCGATGATCTCCATGGCCCGCACCTTGGGCGCGCCCGAGAGCGTTCCCGCGGGGAAGGTGGCGCGCAGCGCGTCAACGGCGCGCCTGCCGTCATCGAGCTGGCCCACCACGCTGCTCTCGATGTGCATCACGTGGCTGTAGTACTCCACCACCATGAGGTCCTTCACGCGCACGGTGCCCGGCGCGCACACCCGCCCCAGGTCGTTTCGGCCGAGGTCCACCAGCATCACGTGCTCGGCACGCTCCTTGGGGTCGGCCAGCAGCCCCTCGGCCAGCGCCAGGTCCTCCGCGCGGTCGGCTCCGCGCTGGCGGGTTCCCGCGATGGGCCGGGTCTCCACCACCCCGTCGGTCACCTTCACGAGCATCTCGGGCGACGACCCGGCCAGCTGCATGTCCCCGCAGTCGATGAAGAACATGTACGGGGAGGGATTGACCGTGCGAAGGCCGCGGTACACCGCGAACGGCTCGAGGCCCACGGTGGCCGAGAAGCGCTGCGACGGCACCACCTGGAAGGCGTCACCCGCGAACACGTACTCCCGCACGGTCTCCACGGCGGCGCAGAAGCGGTCGTGGCCGATGTTGCTCTCCACCGGGCCGGTCTCGGCGGGGCCGTGCGGCTCGTGCGGGGGCACCGGGCCCTGCAGGCGCGCCTTGATCGCCCGGATGCGGGCGATGGCATCGTCGTATGCCGGCCCGGGGTCCGCGGCGTCGGCCACGGGGCACGGCACGATGATGGTGGTGGAGCGCCCGAGGTGGTCGAACAGCACCACGGGCCCGGTGAGCATCATCACCATGTCGGCGATGCCCAGGTCGTCGTGGGGCACGTCGGGCAGGTGCTCCACGGTGCGCACCATGTCGTAGCCGAAGTAGCCCACCGCCCCGCCCCAGAACGCGAGCGGCTCAGCCGGGGGCGCCATGGCGGCGTCGTCCACCAGCGACTGGATGGTGCCGAAGGGGTCGTCGGTGTCGAGCCGCTCCTCCGTGCCGTCGGACCGGCGCAGGGTCACCACGCCGTCCCGCGCCGTCACCACGGCCTGCGGGTCGATGCCGATCATCGAGTAGCGGCCCAGGCGCTGCCCCTGCTCCGCGCTCTCGAGCAGGAAGCACGGGCCGTCGCCCCGCAGCTTGAGCATGGCGCTGACGGGCGTCTCGCAGTCGTCGAGGTAGGTGTGGGCCACCGGTACCTGGCGATAGGTGCCCGCCTGCGCGCGCACGTCATCGAGGGACGGCGATACGGGCAGGTGATCGCCCGCGCCGCGCGGCGGCACGTCGATGCGGAGGGTGGTCACCCCTGCTCCCGCCTCCGCGAGGCGAGCTCCTCGGCAACGTCGGCCAGGCGCACGTCCATCGTCTGCCACAGCACAACCAGGTGGTAAAGCAGGTCGGCGCTCTCGTAGATGAGCTGGTCGCGCTCCCCGCCCTTGGCGGCGATGGCCACCTCCGTGGCCTCCTCGCCCACCTTCTTGCACATGGTGTCCACGCCGCGTGCGATGAGCGAGGCCGTGTACGACGACTCCGGATCGGCGTCGGCGGCACGCGCGCGCACGACCGCCTCGAGATCCGGCAGGGCCGCGAACGGCGCGGCGTCGCCCCCCACCCCGCCCTTCAGCGGAACGTGGAAGCAGGTCTCCTCGCCCGTGTGGCAGGCGGGGCCGGCGGGGCGCACCGACACCAGCACGGCATCGTCGTCGCAGTCGGTGGCCACCCCGGTTACCTGCTGCGTGTTGCCGCTGGTCTCGCCCTTGTGCCACAACTCGCCGCGCGAACGGCTCCAGAACCAGGTCTCATCGGTCTCGAGCGTGCGCCCGAGCGACTCGGCATTCATCCATGCGAGCGTGAGGACGCGACCGGTCTCGGCGTCCTGCACGATGGCGGGCACCAGGCCGTCGTCGTTGAAGCGCACGCGCTGCGATCCATCGTCGGGGGCGGCGCTCACGCGGCCACGCCCATCAATTCGTCCACCATCACGGCGGCGGCATTCGTCGAAACCCGCTGCGCACCTGCGTCGAGCATCATGATGGCGCGATCGACGTCGGTGATGCCGCCGGCCGCTATCACGCCCACCTCGGCGGGGAGCGACTCGCGCATCACCTCGACGTCCTGCGGGCGCGCTGCCCCGGCCAGGCCGGTGGCCGTCACGGCGAAGTCGGCTCCCACCAGGCTCACCACCTCGCACGCGCGGCGAAGCAGCCGCTCGCCGAGCAGGGGCGCCTCCACCACCGCGCGCACCATCACGTGCGAACTGGTGGCGTCGCGTGCGGCGTCCACCACGGCACCGAGGTCGGCACGGGCGATTCCCGGGCGGCCGCTCAGCAGTGCCGACACGTTCATCACCACGTCGAGCTCGCGTGCGCCGGCGGCGATGGCGGCCCGGGCGACGGCGGCCTTGGCCGCGGGCTCATCGGTGCCGAACGGGTACGCCACCACCGTTCCCACCTTCACGTCGCCCCCGCGCAGGGTGTCGGCGGCCCTCCGCACCAGCGTGGGGGGCACCACCACCGATGCCACGTGCAGCCGGGCGGCCGTGGCGCAGTGCACGGCGAGGTCCTCGGCGGTGACGCCGGGCCGTATGAGCGTGAAATCGCAGCTCTTGGCGAGCTCCCGGGCCCTCATGAGGGCACGTGTGACGGGTCCGTGGACATTGGCGCGGAAGTATAGGCGGGGGACAGTCCCTCCCCGGGGACTGTCCCCGGGGTTCAGAGGCCCAGGCGGTCGAGCATGGCGTCGTCGCGGCGCCACCTCGGCCTCACCTTCACCTGCAGGTCGAGGTGCACGGGCTGGCCGAACGACTCCGACAGCACGTGCCGCGCCTGCGTGCCGATGTCGCGGATCATGCGCCCGCCCTTGCCCACCACGATGCCCTTCTGGCTCTCGGTCTCCACGAACACGTAGGCCTCGATGCGCACCCCGCGACGGGCATCGTCGATCTCCTCCACCTGCACCGCCAGGGCATGCGGTACCTCGTCACGCAGGCGCTGGATCGCCGCCTCGCGGATCATCTCGGCGGCCATCTCCTCCTGGGTCTGGTCGGTGCTGACCCCCTCGGGGAAGTACTGGGGTCCCTCCGGCAGCAGCGACGGGAATTCCGCGCGCAGGGCATCGAGCCCCTCGCCGGTGAGGGCGCTCACCGGGTGGATCGCCAGGAAGTCCGGCACCAGCTCGGTCGCCTGCAGGATCACCTGCGCGATGCGGTCGCGCTCGACGCGGTCCACCTGGTTGACCACGACGACCACGGGCAGTCCGCTCGACCGCAGTCGCTGGGCGATGAACCGATCGCCCCCGCCAACGTCCTCGGCCGCGTTCAGCACGAACAGCGCGGCGTCGGTATCGGCGACGGTGCGGTCGACGGTCTCCTGCATGCGCTCGGTCAGCCGGTCGGCGGGGCGCTGGAAGCCCGGCAGGTCGAGAAGCACCGCCTGCCAGCCATCCCCGCGCGCCACGGCGAGCACGCGCCGCCGGGTGGTCTGCGGCCGCGCCGACACCGCGGCCACATGCGCCCCCGCCAGCGCGTTGGCCAGCGTGGACTTGCCCACGTTGGGCCTGCCCGCCAGGGCCACCAGGCCCGACCTCAGCGGCGCGTCGTCAGCCATGAGCTCAGCCCCATATCTGGAAGAGGAGGATCGTGACGCCCGCACCCAGCAGGGCACCGGCCACGACCTCGGCGGATGAATGGAACCCGGCCTCCACGCGCGACTGCGCCACCAGCAGCGCCACGAGGAACGCCAGCGTGGATACCAGCGCCCCATGCGTGAGCGGCAGCACGATGAGCGTGATGGCCATCCAGGCGGCGAAGGCGATGGCCGCGTGCCCCGACGGGAACCCGCCGCGCAGCGGTGTGCCATCCCCGGAGAAGGCCTTGAGGGCCACCACGGCGATCACGGTCACCACGACGGCGATCACCACCACATGCGTGGGCGCCTGCCGGACGCCGCTCAGCAGGTCGCGCCCGGGCTCCGAGAGCCGGCCGTAGAGGATCAGGTAGGCCGTGGCGATGGCGGCGAGGGCGGCGATCAGCACCGCACCCGCCGCGACATCCTTCGCGATCTTCACCAGCGGGTGGTACGAGGTGATGACGGCATCGATGGCGGCCTCGAGCGCGGTGTTGAACATCTCGGCCACGAGCACCAGCGACACCACGATCACCAGCGCCAGCAGCTCGAAGCGGCTCACGCCCAGCACCAGCGCGAGCACGAGCACCAGCAGCCCGGCCGCCACGTGCACCTGCATGTTGCGCTGCGTGCGCAGCACGAACACGATGCCCTCGAACGCCCAGGTGAACGACCACCTCAGCGAACCCTGCTTCGGCAGCGCGCCCGGGCGCGGCTCGCGGAGCAGCCGCTGGGCGGGGCGGTCGTCGTCGGGCTGCGGGGTGCTCACCTGGCCTCCGCCGCATCGACGATGTCGTCCTGCAGCCTGAGCATCTCGCCGTCGTCAACCTCGTGGTCATACCCCACCAGGTGCAGCAGACCGTGCACCGCGAGGGTGGTCAGCGGCTCCTGGGCCGCCTCTGGGCAGATGAGGATGTCGCCGAGTTCGGGGGGCGGGCCGTCGGGGGGCCACTCGAGCGCCTCAGGGCCATCGACCGGGAACGACAGCACGTCGGTGGGCTCCGGCTTGCCACGGTGCTCACCGTTGATGGATGCCATCTCGTCCGGCGACACCACCACAAGGCCAACGGTGGCGCGGCCAAGGCCGATGCGCTCGCACGCGAACAGAACGTGGTCCACGAGCGGCTCGAGGTCGGTGGCCGTGGCCCCCTCCCCCAGCCGTGCCTCCACCTCGATCAGGCCGGCTCGCCCCATGGGTTATCGCCCTCCTCGTGCACGCGGTAGGCCTCGACGATGCTCTGCACGAGCTTGTGGCGCACCACGTCATCCTTCGAGAACCGCACCACGCCGATGCCCGGTATGCCGCCGAGCACCCGCTCGATGTCGGCCAGGCCCGAGCGGCGCTCGCGCGGGAGGTCCACCTGCGTGATGTCGCCGGTCACCACCACGGTCGATCCGAAGCCGAGGCGCGTGAGGAACATCTTCATCTGCTCGACGGTGGTGTTCTGGGCCTCGTCGAGGATGATGAACGAGTCGTTGAGGGTGCGGCCGCGCATGAAGGCGAGCGGTGCCACCTCGATCTGGCCGCGCTCCAGGTACTGCTGGGCGCGGTCGGCGTCGAGCATGTCGTGCATGGCGTCAAAAAGCGGGCGCAGGTAGGGATCGACCTTGGCGGCGATGTCGCCGGGCAGGAACCCCAGCTTCTCCCCCGCCTCCACCGCGGGCCGCGTGAGGATGATGCGCCCCACCTCGCGACGCGACAGCGCGGCGGCGGCCAGCGCCACTGCGAGATACGTCTTGCCGGTGCCGGCGGGGCCGATGCCGAAGGTGATGGTGTTCCGGCGGATGGCATCCACATAGGCCTTCTGGCCCGCGGTGGTGGGCGTGATGCTGCGCTGGCGGTGGCGCCACACCACATCGCCCAGCAGGGCGTCGGGCCGGCCCGCCTGCTCCACGGCAGAGGCCACCGCCTCGATCATGGTGGGGGCGATCGTGCGCCCGGAGTCCACCAGTCGGGACAGCTCATCCACCACGGCCATCCCCCGCTCCACGCGCGGGTCGTCGCCCGCGAGCACCAGCCGGTTGCCCCTGAGGCTGATGTCGAGCTTGAGCCGGTCCTCCAGCGCGCGGATCACCGCGTCGTGCTCTCCCGCGAGCTCCACGGCCACGCGGTCCGGAATCTCGATCACGCGCTCCATGTGGTCCTCACATCGAATCCGACAGTCGTGTGCCGCCCATCACATGCCAATGCAGATGGTGAACGCTCTGCAGGGCGTCCGGCCCATGGTTCGTGGTGACGCGGTAGCCGGTGGGCTCGAGGCCGTGCTCACGCGCCACGGCCGAGATGAAGACCAGCATGTCCGCTCGCTCCTCCGGGGTGAGGCCCTCCACCCCGGCCATGGAGTCGACGTGGCGCTCGGGGATCACCAGAACATGCACCGGCGCCTTGGGCGCGATGTCGTGGAACGCCACCATGCCGTTCTCGCGACGCACCACCTTCGCCGGTACCTCGCCCGCGACGATCCTGCAGAACAGGCAGTCACCCGCCATCAGAGCCCTCCGCCTCCGTCGTACCCCATGGTCGCCAGCACGGCGGCCGCGATGGCCGCGGTCTCGGTGCGCAGCATGCCGTCTCCCATGCCCGCGGTGGCGATACCCCGGGCCTGCGCCGCATGCACCTCGGCATCGTCGAACCCGGTGTCGGGGCCCACGAGAACGGTCACCGGCTGATCCGCGGGCCGGGCGCGGAGGATGTCCGCCATTGGTGCGGCCGCGCGGGGATCGAGCATGACCCCCTGCTCGGGAACGGTCTCGGTGAGCACGTGATCGAACGGTACCAGCGGCCCCGGTGCGGGCCATGCGCCCCGGCCGCTCTGGCGGGCCGCGGCCTCGGCCACGCGGGCCATGCGCTCCGCGCGCTTGCCCCATGCGCGCTCATCGGGCACCCGCTTGGCACGCGCCGTCACCATCACCCCGAGCGACTCCACGCCCAGTTCCGCCGCCTTCTCGGCCACCAGGTCGAGCCGCCCGCCCTCGGCCAGGCCCACCCACAGGCGCACTGGCCGCACCCGGGGGGCCTGCCGCGGCGCCCCTGTTACACGCACACGCGCCGGCGGACCGGCATCCACCACCTCGCAGGGCCACAGGTCGCCGGAGGGTGCGATCACCTCGATGCCGTCCCCCGCCCGTCGGCGCACCACCGTGGCCAGGTGATGCGAATCAGCCTCGGCCAGCACGATCTCATCACCGTCGACCGGCTCATCGGCCACCACGTAGCGGAAGACATGCCTCATGCCGCGAGCCGCACCGACGCCCAGCCCCCCTCCGCCATGCGCTCGCACTCAACCAGCCCACGCGGCGCAAACGCGGCCACGGCGGCGTCCACCTCATGCTCGCGCAGCCCGGAAAGCACGGCGTGCCTTGCAGTGGGGACTCTCCCCGGGGTCGGCAGGGCGGTCGCCAGCAACTGGAGGATCTCCAGGGTGATGTTGGCCAGGAGGATCGGCGCGGCCGGCAGGGGGTCCTCACCGATGGTGGCGCGCTGCACGGTGATGCCATCCACCATGTTGGCCCGGGCGGCGCGGACCGTTGCCGCCACTGAATCGGGATCGAAGTCGATCGCCACCACCGGCCCCATTCCCAGGCGACGGGCCGCGATGGCAAGCACTCCGGAACCGCACCCGGCGTCGAGCACCGGGCCCGTGGCGGGAATGCGCTGGAGAAGCTCCAGCGCCGTGCGCGTGGTGGGGTGCTGGCCCGTGCCGAACGCCATGCCCGGGTCGATCACGATGTCGTGCATGCCGGGCTGCGGCGCCACCCAGGGCGGTCGCACCCGTATGCGCGTCGCAACCACGGGCTGGTGGAAATCGCGCAGCGCGCTCCTCCACTCGTCGCCTTCCACCGACTGCGCGACCTCCGCGGTGATGCCGGCTGCTGCCAGGTGATCGCGCAGGCGATCGGCCCCCGGGCAGTCGGCCTCGGGCATCCAGATGTCGATGGGCACCTCGCCGCCGACCGGGTCGCCCTGCATGCACCCGACGCCGGTGAGCGCATGGCACTCGGCCACCGCGATGTCGGCCTGGCCCTCCGGCACGCGTGCCGACAGCCGGATTATGCGATCAGCGGAAGGCGTGGCGGAGGCGCCCGAAGAAGCCCTCGTCGTCACCATCGTCACCGTGCTCCTCGAGGTGCTCGGTGAGCGGGCGCAGGGCCTCACGGCCCTCATCCGACGTGATGCGCGGCACGCGAACGTTCACCACGACCACCTGGTCGCCGTGGTCGCGCCCGTGCACCACCGGGAACCCCTTGCCCTTCAGGCGCAGTTCGGCGCCCGGCTGGACGCCGGCGCGAATCTCCAGCTCGTGCTCGCCCTCGATGGTGGGCACGGAGATCGTGGTGCCGGTCATCGCGGCCGTCACCGGCACCTCCACCTCGTGGATGATGTCCAGGCCGTCGCGGATGAACCGCTCGTCGGGCTGCACGCGCACCTCCACGTAGAGGTCGCCCGGGGGCGCCCCCATCTCGCCCGCTCCGCCCCTGCCACCGAGGCGGATGCGCTGCCCCGTGGCGATGCCCGCCGGCACGCGCACGGCAACCTGCGCCCGGGCGCGCACGCGGCCGCGGCCGCGGCAGTCGGTGCACGGCGTGGATATCTCGCGGCCGCGCCCGCCGCATGCGGGACATGGGCGCGCGCGCACCATCTGGCCGAGCGCGGTGTTCATGACCTGCCGCACCTGCCCGTGACCGTCGCACGTGGAGCACTGGTGCACCTCGCTGCCCGGGGCGGCGCCGCTGCCATCGCATGTGGCGCAGTCCTCCACGCGGTCCACGGCGACCTCGCGCTCGGTGCCGGTGGCCGATTCCACGAACGAGACCGTGGTGCTCACCAGGATGTCGTCGCCGGCTGCCGGGCCCGCCGCACCGCCGAAGCCGTCGGCTCCCCCGAAGAAGGCGTCGAAGATGTCCTGGAACGAGCCGAAGCCCTGCGCGCCGCCGCCGCCGGCGGCGCCATGCACGCCCGCGTGCCCGTACCGGTCGTACCGTGCGCGCTGGTCGGCGTCGGACAGCACCTCATACGCCTCGGCGACCTCCTTGAACCGCTCCTCGGCGGTGGGGTCGCCGGGATTCACATCGGGATGCAGCTCACGGGCCAGGCGCCGGAATGCGGACTTGATGTCCCTGTCGGAGGCGTCGCGCGACACCCCGAGCACCTCGTAGTAATCACGAGTGGTCGGCATCGCCCTCCCCGGGGTAATCCTCGGGATGCGTGGCCAGGTTGGCCTGGGCCGACTCCACGAGGCCGCGCGCCTCGTCGAGCGTGCTGGCCTCCAGCAGCAGGCGGGCAAGGCTGCGGGCGTCCCTGGCCGCCAGGTGGTCCACGGCGCCCTGCTCGATCCAGAACGGCGCGGAGTCGGGATCCTGCCTGAGCAGCTCCACGGCCTGGTGGCCGCAGTCGAGCGTGTAGGTGGCAATCGCCCAGCGCGTGGACGACGGCGCGTCCATGGGGTCCCACGGCACCAGCGGCGTCGACCGCACACCGCCGGGCTCCACCACGACGGATGACAGGTCGATGTCGCGCCACTCGAGGTCGACCGGCACGCGAAGGTCGAACAGCAGCGCCTCGGCGTCCTCGGCCCGACGCTCGTTGCTCGCGATGACGGCGGCCACCCAGTGTGCCTCGGCGAAGGTGAGGCCCGAGAACACGTCGGTCTCCTCCGACGCCGGATCGAACACCGAGTCGGGGTCGACGCTCACGCCCACCGCGTACTCCTCGGGCCCGTAGGCGCCCGACTCCACGCGCGCCAGCACGCGCACCGCGGCCTCGCCGTCCTCGCCCAGCGGGCGGCGCCAGACCTCGAGTATCTCGAAGCGCGGATCCTCGCTCACCCGTACACATCCTCCACATAGCTCGACAGGGCCCGCGATGCCTCGCGCACCGTCGCGATCGCCAGGGCGTAGTCCATGCGCACCGGCCCGATCAGTGACACGGCGCCAAGGTTGCCCCGCGGGGGACCGTACCCGGCCGCGACAATGGACACCCCCGACAGATCGGCGGGAAGCTCCGAGCCGATGCGCAGGTAGGGCCGCGAGCCGTCGAGGGCCCCGCGCAGCACGGAGAGCAGCGCGTAGCGCTCCTCGAGCGCCCGCATCAAGCCGTCGATCTCGGCGATCTCGCGGCGGCGCTCATCGGTGAGCACTCGCGCCTGGCCCGACACGTACACCGCGCGGTCCTCCTGCAGCTCGGTGAGAGCCGGGCCGACGGCGTCGAGGAAGGCCCGTTCGGTGGGCCCGAGCGACGGGTCGGCCAGGCGCGAGGCGATGCTGCGCGCGCCCACCGGCAGGCCCTGCACCTGCTCGTTCAGGAACACCGCCGCCCAGTCCACGAGGCCCGGGTCGACCGACCGGTCGAATGCGATGAGCTGCTTGGTCACGTCGCCCGTTGACGTGATGACCACCACGGTCACGAGCTGCGGCTGCAGCAGGAGCACCTCCACGTGACGGACGGTGGCGGAGGCCACGGGCGGCCCGGTGACCACGCCGAGCAGGTTGGTGACCTCCGACATCGCGTCGGCCAGCCGCCGCAGGGTCTGGTCCACCTCCACCCGGGCGATGTCGGTGCCGACGCTGCGCGTGAGATCGCCGTGAGGCGTGGGCAGGGGGGCGCGGGGCAACAGCTCATCCACGTAGTAGCGGTAGCCCACGTCGGTGGGCACGCGGCCGGCGGAGGTGTGCGGGTGGTTGAGGAAGCCCATCTCCTCGAGCCGGTGGAGCTCGTTGCGGATCGTGGACGACGCCCAGTCGAGACCGCCGAGGCCGGCGATGTGCTTGCTGCCAACGGGCTGGCCGCTTGCGATGTGGCGCTCCACGACCACGCGCAGCACCTCTTCCTGGCGGGGCGTGAGGGGCGGCGTGCTGTCGATGGCGCGGGTGATCATGCGAAGTCCATTATCTGCTGAACCACGGCATTCTGGAGCAGTCTGCCGCGGCGCGTAAGGCGCACGGTGCCATCGCGCCGCTCGAGCAGGCCACGATCCTCCAGCACGTCCAGCGCGCCCGGGTTGTCGGGTGGCCCTGCCCAGCGCATGTCGAGCGGTTCGTCGAGCCGGGTCCCGAGCATCCAGCGCTCCCGGCGGCGGGTGTCGGCGTCGACGGGCTCGGTGGTGCGTGGGGGC
>JBIIJJ010000207.1:0-3344 GCA_044233875.1 Miltoncostaeaceae bacterium
GCGGCGCGCCTCGGCCGCGAACTCGGCGGTGCTCAGGCGGTGCGGTGCCACCAGGCCAACGAAGGCATCCACCACGAGGAGGTCGACGCACCCGGCGGGCAGGCCCTCCACCGCATCGCGCCCGTCGCCCACGCGCACGTCGAGGCGCGGTACGTCATCGAGCATCAGGTGGTCACGCGAGATCTGCACGATGCCGGCGTCGCGCTCCACCACGGTCACGCGCGCCCTCTTGCGCGTGGCGACGAGCCAGCGCGCCAGCGCGCATGGACCGCCCCCGACCTGGAAGGCGTCGAGGCGGTCGCGGGCGGGGAACATGGCGTCGATCACACCGGTGAGGTGCCGCAGGTACTCGAAGACGATGCGGGTGGGGTCATCGAGGTCCACATGGCTGGCCTCGACGCCATCCATGAGCAGCAGCCGGCCCCCCGGGTGCGCGGCGTCGCGATCGGAGCGGATCTCAACCGTCACGTAGTCCGCAACGATCGGATACGAAGGCGCAGGCGGAATCCCCATGCCCCCATTGTGGCCAACCCCGGTGCCCGGCACCGGGGCTAGGAGAGCAGTACTCCTCCGTCCACCACGATCTGCGCGCCGGTCATGTAGCTCGAGAGCGGCGAGGCGAGGAAGAGCACGGCCCGGGCGATGTCGTCGGGATCGCCCATGTGGTGCATGGGGATGCGTGACGCAAAGGCCTCCACGGCCTGCGCGGTGTCCCCGCCCATCTCCTTGACGCCCTCGGTCAGCACGCCCCCGGGTGCAACGGCGTTCACGCGGATGCCGTGGGGCGACAGCTCGAGCGCCACGTTCTTGGTGAACCCCCACACCCCGTGCTTGGAGGCGTCGTAGTGCGCCAGCCCCACCATCGACGGGTGCAGGGCATCCACCGAGGTGACGTTGACGATGGCACCGCCCCGGCCCTGCTCCACCATGGCAAGCGCGGCCTCGCGGGTGCACAGGAACACCCCGCGCAGGTTCACCGACACCACGCGGTCGAAGTCGGCGGTCTCCATCTCGAGCACCGGGCACGACGGGAAGATGCCGGCGTTGTTCACGAGCAGGTCGAGGCCGCCCATCCGGTCGACGCACGCGCGCACCAGGCTCTTGACGTCCGCCTCATCGGCCACATCGGCCGGGGCCGCCTCGGCGGTGCCCCCCGCCGCGCGGATCTCCTCGGTCACGGCCAGCGCGAGGTCGGCATCGAGGTCGGCCACGGCCACAGAGGCCCCGGCCTCGGCCAGCCGTAGCGCGACGGCCCGGCCGATTCCGCGCCCGGCACCGGTGACCAGCGCCACCTGGCCCTCGAGCGACACCAGATCCGGGATGGGAGTGCGATCAGCCATGCACTAGTGCTACCAGACGCCGACGCCCCGGCGGATGGCCGGGGCGTCGGGTGGAACCACGAACCGGCGCAAAGCGCCGGAATGCGTCAGACGTTGATCGAGTCGCGGTTGCCCGCCACCTCGGTGATGAGCTCGCCCATGACGTCCTTGGCGTCGCCGAACACCATGAGGGTCTTCTCGTTGAAGAAGAGCTCGTTCTCGACGCCGGCGAAGCCCGGACGCATGGAGCGCTTGACCACCATGATCGTGGCCGCCTTGTCGACGTCCAGGATGGGCATGCCGTAGATGGGGCTGCTCTGGTCGTGACGCGCGGCCGGGTTGACCACGTCGTTCGCGCCCAGCACCAGCACCACGTCCACCTGCGGGAACTCGGGGTTGATGTCCTCCATGTCCAGCAGCTGCTCGTACGGCACGTTGGCCTCGGCCAGGAGCACGTTCATGTGCCCCGGCATTCGGCCGGCCACCGGGTGGATGGCGTACTTGACCTCCACGCCCTCCTTCTCGAGCGTGTCGGCGAGTTCGCGCACCTTGTGCTGCGCCTGCGCCACGGCCATTCCGTAGCCGGGCACGATCACCACGAGGCGGGCCATCTTGAGGAGGTCGCCTGCCTCGTCGAACGACGCGGAGCGGATGGACCCGATCTCCTGGTCGCCGCCCGCCACCTCGGTTGCCCCGAACGCCCCGAAGAGCACGTTGCGGAACGACCGGTTCATGGCGCGGCACATGATGATCGAGAGGATCAGGCCCGACATGCCGTCGAGGGCACCCGCCACGATGAGCAGGTTGTTCTCGAGCACGAAGCCGAGGAGTGCGGCCGCGATGCCGGCATACGCGTTGAGAAGCGCGATGACCGTGGGCATGTCGGCGCCACCGATCGGGACGATCAGCAGGATGCCGAATGCCAGGCCGGCCACGATGATCATGGGGATGGCCCAGATCTGCGACGGGTCGGCGGCGAGGATGATGACGCCGGCCAAGGCCACGCCGAGCACGGCGAAGTTGAGGGTCTTCTGCAGCGGGAACACGATGGGCCGCTGCGCGAGCCACTTGACTTCCTGCAGCTTGCCCGCGGCCATCAGCGACCCGGTGAAGACCAGGGCACCGAGCACGATCTCGATTCCCAGCACGGCCATCACGAACCAGCCGATGTCCGGCGTGGCGTCGTAGAACTTGGCGATACCCACCAGGCCCGCGGCCAGTGCGCCGAAGGCGTGCGACAGCGCGATGCGCTGCGGCATGGCGGTCATGGGCACCAGCAGGCCCAGCGGCACGCCGATGGCGGCACCGATGAGCATGGCCACCGCGATGTAGATGTAGCCGGTGGTGGTGATGACCGGCAGCAGCAGCGTGCCGATGATGGCGAGCACGAAGCCGATCTCGCCGGCGAAGATGCCCTTGCGGGCGGTCTTGGCGTCGCTCATCCACTTCAGCGAGAGGATGAAGCCAAGCGCTCCCGCCAGGTACAGCAGGCTGATGAGGATGTACAGACCGGTCTCGGTGCTGGCGTCGGGGAAGAAGCTCGTCGCCATGGGGAGGAAGTTGCTCATCATGCTGCCTCCGCCTCGGCCGGCTCAGGCTTCTTGGGCTTCTCCCGCGGCTTGAACATCTTGAGCATCTTGTCGGTGATGAGGAACCCGCCGACCACGTTGATCATCGACGCGATCACCGCGACGAAGCCCAGGATGGTGGTGTAGGCGGTGTACTGGCCGCCCAGCACCACGATGGAACCCACCAGCGAGATCGCCGACAGGGCGTTGGTGAGGGCCATGAGCGGGGTGTGCAGCAGGCGCGGCACACGACGGATCGTCTCGAAGCCCAGGAAACCCGCCAGGGCGAAGACGAACAGCCCGGTCATGATGAACTCGACGCTGACGCTCACTTCGCGGCCTCCTCAGCCGGGGTGTCGTCGGCCGCGGGCTCCGGCTCCGGTGCCGGGGGCTCCGGCTCGGGCAGCTTCTCGAGGCCCAGGGCCTCGCGCACGCGGTTGTTGACCACGTCGCCGCC
>JBIIJJ010000208.1:0-3343 GCA_044233875.1 Miltoncostaeaceae bacterium
TGGCGCTCCACCAGGGGTTCGGTGACCCCCACGAACGTCGCATAGGCCGCATGCGCGCGCTCCTGCAGGGTGACCGCGGCATCCAGGGCGACCAGTGAGGCAATGACGCGCTCAGGCGCCTCGCGCCAGTCGGCAAGGGCCGTGGCGTTCCCCGCGGCCCGCTCGAGGGCCTCCACTGCCGCCGCCAGTTCGCCGCGCCACTCCTGCAGCGCCGCCGCAGCCGGCACCACCGCCCGGAGCGCATCGGCATCGACCATCTCCTCCACCACCTCGGCGGCCAGGCTTGCCTGCGCCACGTCACGCACCCTGGCGAGCGACACCGCGGGCTGCAGCGCCTGATCGAGGCACAGGAATGCCGGCCCCTCGAACGCCACCAGCCAGGCCATGCCACCGGTTCCCGGCGCAACCGCGCGCAGGCCCAGCATCGAGCCGCCCGCGCGCGCCTCGGCGGCGTCCCGGGCAGCGGCCATCTGCGTGGCCAGGACGTGGGGGTCGAAGGTCCCGGTCACCGCCGCCGCCCGCTCGACCGCCCGTACAATCGGACGCGATGCCCGCCGACCCGCCGCACGCCAACGGCGCACTGAGCGCCGCCGCACTCGCCGAGGCCCTCCCCACCGCGCTGGCCGCACGGCAGCGCACGGCGCTCGAACGCTCGGGCCGCGACGCCGGTGTGCTGGTGGTGCTGTTCGACCTCCACGACGAGGCACACGTCATCCTCACCAAGCGATCCGAGACCGTCGCCCACCACAAGGGCGAGGTGTCCCTGCCCGGCGGCAAGGTCGAGCCGCACGATGACGGCCTCCTCGGCGCTGCGCTGCGCGAGACCCACGAGGAGATCGGCATCCCCCCTGGTGCCCTCGAGGTGCTGGGGCCGCTTGATGACGTGCACACCATGGCCAGCGGTTTCACGGTGAGCCCCTGGGTGGCCCATCACCCGGGCGGCCGACCCGCGATGACGCCGCAGGACGCCGAGATCGCCCGCATCATGGAGGTGCGGCTGCGGGACGTCCTGTCCGTGGACAGGCTCATCCCGGCCTCTCCCGACCTGCGCACGCTGCGCTACCCCCTGCACGGCGAGGACGTCTGGGGCCTTACGGCGCGCATCCTGCGCACGTTCGCCGGGGTGGTGCACGACATCACGCCGCCGCGCGCAGGCTCCTAGCCGCGCCCGCGTCCACGCAGCTCGAGCGACGGGCGCGGTGGCAGGTCGGCCTCGTCGTCGGGGCCCCCGGCGCCGTCAACGGCGAGGCGCTCGAGGCGGGCGATCTGCGCGTCGAGCTCGGCCCGGCGCTCGTGCCCCTCGGGCAGGGCGTCGCGGTAGGCAACGACGCGGTCCCTGATCTGCAGGGCGAAGTGCGGGGTTGCGGCACCCACCAGGCGGGCGAGCTCGTCCTCGGAGGGGACGCCGTAGTCGTGCTCCATGATGGTCATGCTCCGATCGTACAACCTCATCGCGCGCGCCCGGGTGAACCCCACGGGGGGCCGCCCTCCGCCGGCCCCCATTGGCCGAGCCCGGCCCGCATGGCCTGGCGCTCGAGGCGGGCGAACTCGGCTTTGTGCAGGGTGTTCGGCTCGAATGGGTACTGCTCGGCCGCGCCCAGGGCCACCAGCCGGGCGTTCACCATGACGTCGCCCACGTACACGTACGCAAGCAGGCGGCCGTAGGCGTCCCTCTCCTCCACATCGGTCTCCAGCCGCACCACGCGGCCCGCAACCAGGCGCCGGTTCAGGGCCGCCGCGCGCGCGGCGAAGCGCTCGACGGGCTTCCGCGGGTGGTGGAGTTCGGGGGTGTCGATGCCCAGGTACCGCACCGTGCCCAGACCGCTGACGACGACGGTGTCCCCGTCGAGCACCGACACCACCCTGCCGGAGCGCAGCACGCCCTGGGACGGGTTTCCGCACCCCGCTGCACCAAGTGTGGCAATCATGGCTCCACATGCGAGAATCCGGCCACCTATGCGCCGCCCCCGGAGCCAGCCCTTGGCTAACATCACCGGCGCGCCGCAGTCGAAGGAGAGGCCGGTTGGGCCAGAGGGATGACGACAAGCTGGTGCGGCAGCTCTCGCTGGTCGCATTCCTGATGGCGCAGCAGCGTCCGGTGACGGCTGAGGAGATCCACGAGGCCGTCGAGGGATACGGCGGCATGAGCGAGCAGGCATTCCTGCGCCGCTTCTACTCGGATCGCTCCGAGCTGGAAGGCGTGGGCCTGAAGCTCGCCGTGGAGCGGCCGAGCGACGACCCCTTCCAGGGCGACCTCTACGCCATGCCGCCCGAGAACTACTACCTGCCGCCCATCGAATTCAACGAGGCCGAGCTCAGCGCGCTGCACACCAGCCTGTACCTGCTGGAGGGGCAGTTCGCCTACGCAGAGCCCCTGCGGCTGGCACTTCAGCACCTCACCCTGGGGCGCCCGAGCCCGCTCGACGACCACGCGGCCCGCACGGTGGCCGTGAACCTGCTGGGAAGCAGGCACACCGCAGAGGTGTCGAGTCACCTCATCAAGATCGAATCGGCCATCAGCCGCCGCAAGACGATCCGCTTCCGCTACTACTCGATCGGCCGCGACGACCACGGCGATCGCGAGGTCGACCCCTACAGCCTGCTGTACATGGCGGGCAACTGGTACCTGGTGGGCTATGCCCACGACCGCGAGGACCTCCGCTGCTTCCGGCTGTCGCGCATCGAAGGCCGCATCACCTTCAAGACGCGTGCCGAGCACGACTTCCCGCACCCGAGCGAAGTGGATCTCTCGCGCTACCGCGACCGCGCGCCGTGGCAGCTGGCCGACCCCGTCGGCACCGCCGTGATCGAGCTCTCCCCCACAATCGCCTGGTGGGTCGACCAGATGTTCGGCGGCCAGGGCGAGTACGAGGAGAACCCCGACGGCTCCGCGGTGTTCCGGACCGAATACGGCGGGGCACGCGAGCTGATCTCGTGGGTGCTCGGCCTTGGGTCCGAGGCCGAGATCGTGGAGCCCAAGTCCCTGCGCGACAGCGCCATGGCCGCGCTCGAACAGCTGCGCACCCGCCACGCCACCAAGCCGCGGCGACGCGGCAAGCCGCTCCCGCGATCCACCGACACCCCGGCGGTCGACGACTCCTCGGATGATCCCTCCGAGCGCGTGGTTCCCGTGGAGCGCATCTCCCGCCTGCTGGCGCTCATGACCCGCCTGCTGGCCGCCTGCGGGCGCTCGTACGAGGCCGAGGTGCCCTGCGCCGAACTGCGGGCCGAGCTCAACCTCAGCCAGGAGGCGCTCGAGGAGGACCTCACCCTGCTCAACCTCATCAACTTCGGCGGCGGCTGCTACGCGCTGTTCGCGCTGGTCGAGGGCGATGAGGTGGTG
>JBIIJJ010000209.1:0-3337 GCA_044233875.1 Miltoncostaeaceae bacterium
TCGCATGGCTTCCCCGCCCGCCGCCGCCCGAAAGGGCACCCCGTGGGTTCGCCCCCCCTGGGACGGACGACTGGTCGCTGCGGTCGGCGCGTGCTTCCTGGGCGCGTACATATTCGTGTTCGTGCAACTGCTCGGCGAGCCCACCGAGGGGGCGGTGCTTGGTGCCAACGTAATCGCGGCCATCCAGGTGTTCGTGTGCGTAGTGATCGCGGGCTTCCTCGTGGCCCGACCACGCAACCGGCGCTACGCCTGGGTGGCGCTGGGACTGGGCACGGCCATCACCGGCGTCAGCCTGCTGGCGGCAACGGCGGGAGCAGGCAGCGCCATCCACACCGTGGTGCGGTCGCCCCTGTTCTTCCTGGCCGTCATCGCCCTGGTGCTGTTCGACACCGGCCGCGTGCAGTCGTGGATCGATCGGCGCATCACGCTGCCGGTATCTGCGCTGGCCGTTGCCCTGTACATCGCCCTGGTGCTGGTAACCCCGAGCCTGCCGGGCGGGGCGGTGGGCCTGGACTGCGGCGGCGCCTGCCCGGCCACCGGGCTCAACGTGGTCGACTCACCCGGCGCCGCGGGCTTCCTGGCAAACGCGTACCTGGTGATGCGCACCATCGCCATGGCCGCCGCAGCCGTCGCGCTGATTCAGCGCTACCGCAGCGCGGGCGGCACATTCCGCGTGATGATGCGACCGGTCGCGTGGATCGGCGCGCTCTACATGGCGGCCGGGGTGGTGGCCGGCTTCATCGACCTCCTCAATCTGGGCGAGGCAGCCGCGTCGGCGGTAACTCCGCTGCTCTTCCTCACCCGCATCGCGATTCCGATTGCCATCGGCGCCGGCGTGCTGCTGGGCGAGCAGCGGCGGGGCGGCACCCTCGAGCGCGACTTCGCGGCGATCAGGGCGGCGTCCGGCCCAACCGAGGTGCAGCAGCACCTGCGGTCGCTGCTGCACGACCGCTCGCTCGTGGTGGTGATGCCCGGCGATGAGCCCCCGGACGCCGACCGCGCCGAGCTCACCGAGCTGCGTGGCCAGGATGGCCGCCTGGTGGCCACCCTCTGCCATCGCCCCGGCCTGGAGGCCGACCAGCCCGTGGCGTTCAACATCGCCGTGCCGGCTGCCACCCTGGCCCTCAAGCAGCTCGAGCTCGAGGGCCAGATGGACCAGATGCGCGACCACCTCGCCGACGCCAAGCAGCAGGCGCTCATGGCGGGAGATGAGGAGCGCCGGCGCATCGAGCAGGACCTCCACGACGGCGCGCAGATGAGGGTGATCCTTCTGCGCGGCCGCATCGAGCAGTTGGCCAGCCGCACCGCCACGGACGACGCCACCAGCCAGGCCGACGTGGACACCATGCTGGGCGAGGCCGACGCCCTGCTCGCCGAGATCCGCGGAATGAGCGCGGGCATGCGCCGGGTGCCGCCCGGCCAGCTGGCCCACGCGCTGCGCGACCTGGCGGGGGCCGCCCCCCTCAGCGCCCGCATTCGCATCGAGGACCTCGGTGAGGTGAGCCCGGACGTTGAGCAGGCGGTGTTCTACTGCGTGTCGGAGGCCCTGCAGAACGCGGCCAAGCACGCGGGCGCGCGGGCTTCGGTGGTGATCGAGGTGGAGCGCGACGGCGACGACATCGCCTTCGCGGTGAGCGACGACGGAGTTGGCATTCCCGCCGATCTCACTCCCGGACGCGGGCTCTCCGGCATGGCCGATCGCGTGGAGTCGCTCGGCGGCAGCATGGACCCGATTCAGGCGCTGCCCTTCGGCGGCGCCACCGTGCGCGGCCGCGTGCCGGCTGCCGCCATGGCCCGCAGGCCCGAGACCGCCTAGCGCAGGGCGGGGTTGCCCTCCGCGGCGGCCCCCTGGTTGTTGGCCAGGTACACCAGCGCAGCCGATACGCGTCGGTTCACCGTCTGGGCGTCGTCTGCGATGCCCAGCTTGTTGAACACCGACGTGAGGTTCTTCTCCACGGCCGGGCGACCGATGCTGAGCCGGTCGGCGATTCCCTGGTTGGCGAGCCCCTGGGCCACCAGCCGCAGAACGTCCATCTCGCGGGATGTGAGGTCGGCCAGCGCCGAGCCGGCGCCCGTGCCACGGGCGCTGATCAGCACCTCCACCACCTCGGGGTCCACCACCGTGCCGCCATCGGCGACGTCGCGCACGGCCTGCAGCAGGGTGGCGGGCCGCCCCACGCGGTCCTTCAGCAGGTAGCCCCGCCGCTTGGTGGACCCGGCGAAGAGCTCCAGGGCCACGGCGGTGTCGACGTACTGGCTCAGCATGACAACGCCCACCTGCGAGCGCGATGCCAGCAACTTGCGTGCCACCTGCAGGCCCTCGTCGGTGAGAGTGGGCGGCATGCGGATGTCGGTGAGCACCACGTCGGCCTGCTCGCGCGCCACCAGCGCCAGCAGGCCGTCGCGATCGGTGGCCATGCCCACCACGCGGATGTCAGACGCCTCGCCCAGGATCTGCTCGATGCCCCGGGCGAAGATGGCGTTGTCCTCGCCCACCACCACGCGGATCACGGATGGGGATCTGGGGGGCACGGCCGTCATGACTGAACCCTATGCCTGCGCACGCGTGGCGTCACGCGGCGGTCCTGTGGGAAAACCCACGAATCCGCCACGCGCCTACCCGGTCACGATGGCCCGCTGCGCCCCACAGGTGGCCACGCCGGCGTCGATGGTGAGGTTGGCGAAGTCGGCGCTCACTCCCGCGCGGTTGAAGGCAGTGGTGTCGCCCTTGGCCTCGCCGTAGATCACGAACCGGGGCGTGAGGCCGATGCGACGGTTGAGCCTGGTGGGCACCGGGTTGGAGTTGATGGCAGGCCCCTTGGCGCCCGGCTTGGTGAAGCAGTACTTGCGCGGTATCTCGAACCGGGCCCGGTACTCACCGGGCACCAGGTTGCTGATGAGGTACCTGCCCTTCGCGTTCGTGGTGGCGATGGGAGCCAACTTGCCGGTGCGGTTCCTCGCCCATTCGGTGCCCGCGGCGTTCAGCAGGGTCACCTTCACGCCCTTCAGGGGCTTCTCGGCCGTGCCCTGCTTTCCATCCCTGTTGGTGTCGAGCCAGGTGTAGTCGCCCATGGCCACGGGCACGTCGGTGGCCGCGCCCCCGCTCCCGCCGTTGTCGGACGCCGGCGGCGCGAACCCGGCATCGAAGGTGTGGTCGTTGAAGCTGCTGCGCCGCGGGGCCACCGCGATGGTGGGCACGCCGCCCTCCGTGGTGGCCTTGGAGTTCACCGAGGTGCTCATCACATTGGCGGCGGGCGACGTGGCATCGGCCTTGGTGAGCGACAGCCCCGCAAGCGGGCCGCCCGCCGCGAAGTCGGCCGGGTTGTCGAGCTTGATG
>JBIIJJ010000025.1:0-13296 GCA_044233875.1 Miltoncostaeaceae bacterium
TACCCGCCGCTGGTATGCACGATGCCCTTGGGCTTGCCCGTGGTTCCCGATGTGTAGAGCGCGAACAGCATCTGCTCGGCGTCCATGGGCTCGGCGGGGCAGTCGGAGCTGGCCACCTGCTCGAGTTCGTGCAACCAGAGGTCGCGCCCATCGGTCCAGTCAATGGGCTCGCCGCTGCGGCGCGCCACCACGCAGTGCCGCACCCCGGGGGCGCCGGCCAGGGCCTCGTCGGCGTTCTGCTTGAGGTGCACGTGCTTGCCGGCCCGGAACGAGTGATCCTGCGTCACCAGCACCGTGGCGCCGAAGTCGACCATGCGATCGCGCAGGGCCGTGGCCGAGAAGCCGCCGAACACCACGGTGTGCGCGGCGCCGATGCGCGCACACGCCAGCATGGCCACGGCGAGCTCGGGGATCATCCCCATGTAGATCCCCACGCGGCCACCGCGCTGCACGCCGAGGTCCTTCAGCGCGTTGGCCAACCGGCACACGCGCTCGTGCAACTGGCGGTAGGTGATGCTGGTGCGGTCGCCGGGCTCGCCCTCCCAGTGAAAGGCCACCCGGTCGCCCCGCTCGATGAGGTGACGGTCGAGGCAGTTGGCCGCTACGTTGAGCGTGCCCCCCGTGAACCAGCGGTAGAAGGGCGCATCGGCGTCGTCGAGCGCGGTGCTCCATGGCGAGTCCCATCGCAGCCGCCTCGCCTGGTCCTCCCACCACGCCACCGGGTCGGCCGCTGCGCGCTCGTACACGGCGGGATCGTTCACCACCGCATAGGGGACCATGCCCTCGGGTGGGGGGTACGTGGCGCCGTCATTCTGCAGCGCGTCGATCGCAGGACCGGTGTCGCCCATTGGGACCTCCCCCCGGGATGCCATATCGTCTCCTCATGAGTGTACGCGCGCGCACCGGGCGGCCGTAGGAGTGGCGGAGTACACGCCGGGCCGTGGCGGGCCCTCGGGTGGGGGCTCCCGCGACGCACGCCTTGCGGCGGTGCTCGGCCGCTGGCCGGTGCTGTCGGAGCCCTGGGCGCAGGATCTCGAGCGCAGGCGGGTGCACGCATCCACGCCCGATGAGGCGTCGCCCGCGGCACGCACGGGGGCGAACGCGGCCGCGCAGGGAATCACGCCGCTGCAGGCGATAAACCGCGCCCTCGGACTGCCCGATGACGACGGCGTCGATGAGGTGCAGCGCCGCCGCGGCGACGCCTGAGGCCGCTAGTCGGGCGCGTAGGGGGTCTCGGCCCCCGGCGTGCCCTCCGGCACGAGAACCACCTTGGGCGGCGCGAGGTACACGGTCTCGAAGGAGTCCTCCTCCTTCAGGCGTGAGCCCTCGAATACCTTGCGCGTCACCCGCACGCTGAAGCCCTGCGAGCCCTCCGACTGCACAACCTCCTGCCCCTCGGGCACCCACTCGGATGTGACGCGGCGTTCGGTCGGCTCGGTGAAGGCGTAGCGCTCGCTGGTCTCCTCCTCGATGCGCCTGTCGAACGACGTGGAGTAGATGGCCACCGTCACCCCGCTCGAGCCGTTGAACACGCGCACGAGGGCCGCGGCCTTCCAGTTGTTGGTCACCTTGAGGTCGGGCTTGGGCCACGAGATGGTGGCCTCGCGTCCCTCGGGGTAGCGCTCGAAGTACAACTGGTGGGCGGTGTGTTCGTCCAGTCGGAATCCCGCGAAGAACGCGGCATTGAAGAGCGTGGTGGCCAGCTGGGAGACCCCTCCGCCCACGGCGTCCACCAGCAGGCCGTCCGCCACCATCGGCGCCTTCACGAAGCCGCGGTCCTCGGTCCTCTTGCCCAGCGCCTTGTTGAGCGACAGCGTCCCGCCCGGCGGGATGATGGTGCCGTTGAGGATCTGCGAGGCGCGCCGGATGTTGGCGACGCGCGGCTGCCCGGCGTCGTACGGGGTGGTGAAGGAGCCGACCTCCTCCTTGATGCCGAGCTTCTGCGCCTTCTCCGTCGTGAACACCGGGGTGACCGGGATGAACTCCGACTCCACGGGCCGGTCCTCGCCCATCAGGCCGTCGGCGACGCGGCGGGCGTCGACCAGCCGGCCGTCCTTCGAGGGCACGAGCACGGCCTTGGTGCCACGGATGTCGAATCGCGCAGGCCGGGGCACCACGGAGCCGGCCGGATACGCCGCGAGCAGGGGCCTGCGCAGGTCGGCCCCCGAGATGCGAAGGCCCTCCGGGGTGAACCGCATGGCGCGCGCCACATCGGCCACCGGGAGCCTGGCCTGCACGTCATCCACGACCACCTCCGTGCCCCGGCGCAGCACCTCGCCGGCCTGGGACACCTGCTGCGTCGCCTCGTCCGTGGTGAGCGCAGGCTGGGTGGTGGTGAGGGGAATGGCGATGACGCCGGGGATCGCGGCGGGGTCGCCGGCCAGCCGGGCCTCGAGCGCCCGGCGGTCGAGAAGCCGGCCATCGCGCGACGGCTTCACCGTGAACGTGGTGCCGTCCACCGACACCACCGCGTTCTCCTCCGACCTGTCCACGCGCTCGGCGATACCGGCCACCCAACTGGACAGGGCGCCCTTGCGGTACGCCACGGTGAGCGGCACCTCATTCGGCCCCTGCCCGGTGAGCGCCTTGAGGCCGCGCACCACGCGGGTGGGCGAGGCCTCCTGGGCGGCGCGCACCGCGGCATCCACGTCGATGGTGCCGCTGATGCCGGAGAGGCTCGCCGAGCCCACCGTGCCGCCACCGGCCTGCAGCTGGATCTCCCGCTTCAGCAGTTGATCGGCGCGCTGCTGCAGCGCCGCGCGTGCCTGCGCCTCGTCCGTGCCCATGTCCACTCCGGCCACGGTGGTGCCCGGGGCCACGCCACCGCTGCCCCCCGCGATCATCAGGATGATGAACACCACCAGCACGGCGCCCGTGCCCAGCACCACGGCGCGCATGCGGCCACCGGCGGGCGCACGCCGGGGCGGGCGCTGCCGCCGCGTGCCTCCGGAGCCGGTTGATTGCCGCCGGTCCCGCCCGGGCGTGGAATCCCTTCTCGGTGGCCGGGGATCCGTCACGCCGTCACCCGTTCGCGCCGCGCCGCCACGGGCCGCCCGATGGAGTCCGATGAGGTGCTGCAGGGGTTGCTCGTGCCGGTCATGCGTCCGCTCGTCCTGGTGGCCACCGCCCTTACCGCGAGGGCGGGAGGATAGGCAACGGCACCAGCGCGCACGAGGGAATGCGTCGCGCCGCTCAGTCCCGCGCCCCCGCCATCTGCGCCGCCAGCTCGCCGCTGGCCGCGAGGCCACTGCGCACCGCGCCCTCCATCGTGGCCGGCCACCCCGTGGCCGTCCACGTTCCGGCGATCACCACCCCCTCGAGCGGCGTGCGCGGGCCCGGCCGTCGCGTCGCCTGGCCCGGCGCAGGGGCGAAGGTGGCACGGGCGTCCTTGGTGACCGCCCACTGCAGCAGGGCTGCATGGCGCGACGCAGGGATGAGCTCGCGCACCTCGCGGTCCATGCGCTCGGCCAGCTCGCCCCGCGGCACGCCCATCTCAGCCCGTGCGGCCGACAGCGAGAGGGCAACGTGCTGGCCGGGCGCCCCTTCACCGGTGATCGCGGTGCGGTCGAACATCCACTGCACCGGACTGTCCACCACCGCGAGCATCGGGTGGTCGAGCACCGGGCGGTCGTACCACAGGTGAACGTTCACGATGGGCGATTCGCCGAGGTCGGGGGGCATGGGTAGCGCCCCCGGGCAGGCCGCGCCGATGCGCCCCGGTGGCATGGCCAGCACCACGGCGTCGGCGTCGACGCGTCGTCCATCGGAGAGCGTGACCCCCGCCGCATCGGCGGCGGTCACCGCGTGGCCGGTGATCACCGCTCCGCCCTCACGGGCCAGCAGATGGCGGGTGGGGGAGTCCACCAGGTGGGAGAGCCCCGCAAGCGCCCAGCCGATGGCCGACCCGCCACGCGTGCGCATGAGCCCTTCCGTGATGACGAAGGCGGCGAGCGCAGCCGACGTGCGGTCGCTGCGGTCATTGCACGTGGGCAGGATCACCACGTCCCAGAAGCGCTCGATGGCGGCGTCACGCTGGCCATGCGCGCGCAGCCACTCGCCGAACGAGACGTCATCGAGCCCGGCGCGTCCGTGGTCGCCGAGTGCGGCGATCGCGGCGAGGGCGCGCAGCGCACGCACGCGCTCGGCACGCGACAGCAGGCCGTACCGGGAAAACGACGGTCCCATGTGCAGCGGCGGCGGCAGGCGGCGCGCCGTCAGCATTCCATGCGCACCCGCCCGGTCGCGCACGTGCACGCTCAGCGCGGGCTGAATGGCGGTGAGCCCCAGCGACCCGAGGCGATCGAGAAGTGCCATGTACGCCGTGCAGCAACCCAGGTGCACGTGCTGGCCATTGTCGAGCTCAGCGCCCGTGCGCGGGTCGGTGAACGAGAACGCCTTGCCGCCGAGGAAGGGCCGGCGCTCCACCAGGGTCACCCGCGCACCGCGTGCGGTGGCCTCCACGGCGGCGGCGATGCCGGCCAGGCCGCCACCTGCCACCACCACGTGCGCCCCGCGCATGCTCAGCGCCGCCTCGTGAAGACCGCCCGCAGCACCGAGCCGGCCATCAGCACCGCCTTGCGGTGCCCGGGCAGCGACACCCGGCCCCGCGTGTAATCGAAGTCGCGATGCTCGATGCGGTTGAGGATGTCCCCGTACAGGGCGGCCAGCATCCCCACGCACATGCGGGCACGCAGGTCGAGCAGTGGAAGCAGCTGCCGTCCACCCGCGAAGTACCGGTGCGCGCGGTCGGCCTGCAGCTGCATGAGCGATCGCATGCCCGGGGTCATGCGGTCGCCGAGGATGTCCGCATCGCTCACGCCGTACGCGGCCATCTCGTCGGCCGGCAGGTAGATGCGGTCGCGCTGGGCGTCCTCCTGCACGTCGCGCATGATGTTCACCACCTGCATTGCCACCCCGAGGTCCTCGGCGTGAGCGACCGCGGCGCGGTCGCGGAAGCCGAACACATGCAGCGACAGCACGCCCACCGCGCCCGCCACCCGGTCGCAGTAGGTCTTGAGCGCCGGCCAGTCGGGATACCGGTGCGTGTCGAGGTCCATCTCCACGCCGTCCACCAGGGCGTCCATGGGGCCGCGGGGGATGCCGAAGCGGCGTATGGCGTCGGCAAGCGCCACCAGCACGGGGTCATCGGCGGGCACGGCGCCCGCGTACGCCCGGTCCACGTCGCGGCGCCGCGCCCTGACCGCATCGGCCTTCTCGGCCGGGCTCTCCGCGCCGTCCACCGAGTCGTCGCACAGTCGGCTGAACGCGTAGAGCGCGTGGATGCCCCGACGTCGCTCGCGCGGCAGCAGGATGAACCCGAAGTAGAAGTTGCGCGCCTCGGCGCGGGTGATCTCGGTGCACTGGTCATATGCCTCGTCCACCGTCATGCGCCGCCGCCCCGCATGAGCCGCCACGCCACGCCTGCGGCCATCGCCGCACGCCCGCGCGCTCCGGGCGCCGGGCGCTGCGCGATGGTGTCGTAGCCGTGGTCGGCGATGGAGTCGCACACCCACAGGCCCCCGGCGGTGAACATCCCGATGTCCAGCCGCACCCGCCGCGGCACCATGCCGCGCAGCGGCGCGCCGTGCACCAGCAGCGCCCGGGCGCGCTGCACCTCCATGCGCACCAGCTCGCGCAGCGCCGGCGAGGCCTGCGGCGCGCGCAGGTCGTCCACCCCGACCCCGAACAGCCGCATGTCCTCGGCCGGCAGGTAGACCCGGTCGCGTTCCTCGAGGTCGCGGCGGATGTCCTGCCAGAAGTTGACGAGCTGGAGCCCCTCGCACGTGGCGTCCGACAACTCCAGGCGACGCGCGTCATCGAGCCCCAGAACGCCCAGCACCATCCGCCCCACCGGGGTGGCCGAGTACGAGCAGTATTCGATCAGGTCGTCGTGGCTCTCCCACCGTGACGTGCGCTGGTCAATGCTTCCCATGCATCGAGGGCCTCCAGGCGCTCCTCGGGCGTGGCGATGCCGGCGTCGCCGATGTCATCGGTGATGCGGCAGAAGGCATAGATGGCGCGCATGTCAGCGCGCACGTCACGCGGCGCGAGCATGAAGGCCACGGGGAAGTTCTCGTCGTGCGCGCGGGCGACCTCGTCGGCCTCCGCGCGCCCGGGCGCCGCGCTCACGCCGCGTACCGGCCGAGCGCCATCACGGGGAAGTAGAGCCGGTAGTAGTGGTACTTGATCATGAAGTCGAGTGGGAACCCGGTGCCGGTGAAGGCGTCCTCGTCCCAGCTGCCGTCCGGCAACTGGGTGCGCACGAGCCACGCGATTCCCGGCTCCACCGCGGGGTGGTCACGATCGGCGGCCAGCAGCCCCAGCAGCGCCCAGGCCGTCTGCGACGCGGTTGAGGGGCCCACGCCCGCGAGCGAGGGGTCGCGGTAGCTCTCGATGTCCTCGCCCCAGCCGCCATCCGCGTTCTGGCACTCGGCCAGCCAGTCGACGGCCCGGCGCACCCAGGGCTCGCGCATGTCCACTCCGCACGTGGCCAGGGCGGGCAGCACGGCGCCCGTGCCGTACAGGTGGTTCACGCCCCAGCGGCCCCACCATGAGCCGTCCTCCCGCTGCGTGCGCCGCAGGTAGGCGATGCCCGCGCGCACGGCGGGATGACCGGCCGGTACGCCGCATTCCACGAGGGCCTCCAGCACGTGCGCGGTGACGTCCTCCGTGGAGGGGTCGGTCACCTCCCCGAAGTCGCACACCGGGAACTGCCCCACGAGGCGGCTGGTGTTGTCCACGTCGAACGCACCCCAGCCACCATCCCTGCTCTGCATCGTGAGCAGCCACTCCACGGCACGCTGCACCACGCCGTCGTCACGCGGCACGCCCGATCGCACCAGCGCGATCAGCACCTCCGCGGTGTCGTCGGTGTCGGGGTACCACTCGTTGTGGAACTCGAAGGCCCAGCCGCCGGCCTCGCCGCGGCGCGCGATGCGGCGCCAGTCGCCCTCGCGGGTGACCTCCTTGGACAGCAGCCAGTCCCGCGCGCGGTCGACGGAGTCGTCGTCCGCGGCGGTGCCCGAGTCGTGGATGGCGATGGCGGCCAGGCAGGTGTCCCAGATGGGGGAGATGCACGACTGGATGCGCAGGCGCCCGTCGCGGCGCAGCGCGAACGTGGAGAAGCCGTCGAGGGCGCGCTCGATGACCGGATGGTCAACCGGCATGCCCATCACGTGCAGCGCGATGATCGAGTACACCCACGGCGGCTGGATGCCCGCCCACGAGCCGTCGGCCTCCTGGCGATCGAGGATCCAGTCGCGGATGCGACGCTCGGAGATGCGCCTGAGGGGCCCCACCGGGTGCCGGTTGTAGAACCGCGCCAGCGGCATGAGGCGGCCGAGCATCGTGGTGAGGGGGCCCGGTGAGCGCGGGTCCGGGCCCTCCACGCTGCCCGGTGCCTCGGCGAAGATGTCCTCGACCGACGGCCGCTGCGGGAACGTGGGGTTGCGTGACAGCACCACGAGCAGGGGCACGAAGGTGCCGCGCGCCCACGAGGCGAACCGGTACACCGAGATCGGGGAGCGCGAGGGCATGAGCATGACCTCGGGGGGTGCAGCCGGCAGGGCCTCCCACGGGTACTTGCCGAGCACCGCCAGCCACAGGCGGGTGAAGAACCGCGCGCGGTTTGCCCCGCCCAGCTCGAGTATTCGCGCCTGCGCGCGCCTCATGGGCTCGGCATCGGCAGGGATGCCCGCCAGGCGCAGGGCGTACCAGGCCTCCACGGTCACGCTGAGGTCGCCCGGGGCGCCGTGCCACACGGCCCAGCCGCCGTCGTCGCACTGCGTGGCCAGCAGCTCCGCGGCGATCTCGTGGCGGTCCTGCTCGGTGGCACGGCCGAGGGCCTCGAGCAGGAACAACTGCTCGGCGGTGATCGACGCATTCGACTCGAGCTCGCCCCACCAGAACCCGTCGCCGTCCTGCAGATCGCGCAGGTGGCCCGCGCCGCGGTCGGCCGCGATGCGGGCGGCAGCCCGCAGCTCGGAGGGGGTGATGCTGGTCGTCATGCTGCGAGTATCCCTCGTGCGTCGGCTGCGTCCATGAACCAGCGCACGGCATCCTGCATGGTGGCGTCCACGTCGGACTGGGGAAACCCGAGTTCACTAATGGCCCGCTGCGGCGAGAAGAACATGCGCCGTCGGGCGAGCAGGGCGCCATCCAGGGGCGCGCGCGGGTCGCGCCGGAGCAGTCGGCCCTCCACGAGCTCATCGGCTGCCGCTGCCGCGATGGCCACGGCGTGGGGGATCCTGCGGCGCGGAGGCGGGGGGCCACCGCACCGGTGCACCAGCTCGAGGATCTCCTGCAGGCTCAGGTTGCCCCATGCATGGCCGAGGATGTAGCGGCGCCCGGGGCGTCCGTGCTCCAGTACCAGGAGGTGGCCCGCCGCGACGTCGCGCACGTCCACCAGGTTGAGTCCGGTGTCCACGTACACCGGGATGCGCCCCGCCACGGCGTCGGCGACCAGGCGCCCCGTTGGCGTGGGCCGGTGGTCGCCCGGCCCGATCGGCGCGGTGGGATTGACCACGTAGGCCTCGAGCCCCGTGGCGGCCGCCCGGCGCACCAGCGACTCGGCGTCGACCTTCGACCTCTTGTAGGCGCCAATCACCTGTGATGCCGGCTGGGGGGTTTCCTCATCGCCATGCGTTCCGTCGGATGGGATGCCCATGGTGGCCACGGATGAGGTGTGCACCAGGCGGGCGCCCACCTGCCGGGCGATGTCGATGGCCACGGCGGTGCCGTCCACGTTCACCGATCGCAGTTCGTGCGCCCGGCGCCGGCTGAGCGAGTACACGGCCGCCGTGTGGAAGATGGCGTCGGAGCCCGACGCCGCGCGCCGCATGGCGTCGGGGTCACGAACGTCGCCGTGCACCGGCTCCACGCCGTCGGGCAGCGCGGTGCCGGGCGTGCCGCCGGGGCGCACCAGGCCGCGCACCTCGTGCCCGGCGTCGCGCAGGGCCACGGCCGGCGTGAGACCGCGCCCGGCCGCGCGCGCCCCGCGGCCCAGCGCCATCCAGGCACCCAGCTGCGATGGGTGGCGCGCTACCTGCGCCAGCACGCGCATGGGGTGCGCCACGCCGCGCTCATCCACCACGCCGTCGAGATGCGGCAGCACGTCGCCGGCCCGGTCGGTCACCGCGCGGATGGCCGCGAACGGGATGCCCGCCCGCGCACACGCCCTCGCGGTGCCCGCGCTCTCCATGTCGACGGCCAGCCCGGCCAGCGCGCTGCGCGCCGCGGGGTCGCCCACCACTCCGGGTGCGGTCACCAGCACCCCGCGCCGCGGCCCCGCGCCGCTCGTGAGCGAGGCATCGCACTCCCAGGTATCCCCTGTGGCGGCATCGTGGACGGCCTCGGGCACCACCACGTCACCGCGCTCCAGGGACGGGTCGAGGGCACCGCAGAAGCCCACGGAAATGGCGGCGGTCACGCCCTGCGCGATGGCCTCGGTCGTGGTGCGTTCGGCCGGCCCCGTGCCCATGCCGGTGGCGATCACCCGCACGCCCGGGCCGGCGAAGCGCCTGAGCATGCGCTCCTCGGTGGGTACCGCGCACATCAGCGCCACGATTGCGTGGCCCGCCCGCAATGAATCCCTGCTCACCCGCGCGCGAGCGCGATGAGGTCCTTCGGGCTGGACATGGCGTCGAGGATCGTGCTGGCCTCGTACCCGCAGTGCATGAGGCAGTTGGCGCACCGGGGGTCGCGGTCGGTGCCGTACTTGTCCCAGTCGGTGTCCTCGAAGAGCTCCTTGATGCTCTCCACGTGCTTGTCGGCCAGCAGGTAGCAGGGCGAGCGCCATCCCTCCACCGTGTAGGTGGGCATGCTCCAGGCGGAGCACCGGTACTCCCGCTTGCCCTGCAGGAACTCGTGGAACAGCGGGTTGTTGTAGAACGGGATGTCCAGGCCCTCGCAGCGGCGGTGCACCTCGGAATAGAGCTCCTGCGCCTCGGTGCGGGCCAGGAACTGCTCGCGGTCGTGGGTGACCGACTCGTAGTCGAATCCCGGCGACGTGATGCAGCCCTCCACGCCCATGTCCTTGAGGTAGGCGAAGAGGTCCACGTACTCCTCGGCCGGCGTGCCGCGGAAGATGGTGGTGTTGGTGCACACCCGGTACCCGCGCGCGATGGCCTCGCGCATGTGCGCCGTGGCCTTCTTGAACACGCCCTCGCGGTCGACCGCATGGTCGTGCACGGCCTCCATGCCATCGATGTGAACCACGAATGCGAAGTGGTTGCTGGGCTCGATGCGCCCGAATGCCCGGTCCATCAGGATGCCGTTGGTGCACAGGTACACGAACCGGCCCTGGTCGATGATGCCGTGCACGATCTGGTCGATCTGCTTGTGGATGAGCGGCTCGCCGCCCGGGATGTTCACGATCGGCGCGCCGCACTCATCGGCCACGCGCAGGCACTCCTCCACGCTCAGTCGCTTGTGGAAGACGTCCTTGTACTCCTGGATGCGTCCGCAGCCGACGCACGCGAGGTTGCACAGCTCGAGGGGCTCGAGCATGAGCGTGAACGGAAATCGCTCCTTCCGCTCGAGGAGCTTCTTGCGGGCGATGTACGTGGCCATGCCGAGCTCCAGCGAAAGCGGGCGTCGTGGCACCTGTGCTCCTGTCGACGGACGTGGACTGCAGACCTGGCGCGTAACGGTAATGAACGACCCGGGCGCAGGTCCATGCCGGGGTGGGCCGTGTGCGTGCGTCTAGCTCTGGCGGGCGAAGGCCGTGTCGGCGATGGCCGCGAGGTCGTCCACCGGGCCCGGCAGCTGGCCCAGGAGGGTCATGGCACGGGCGTGCGACTCGGCCGCGAGTGCACGGGCACGCTCCATGCCGTGCAGGCTGGTGTACGTGACCTTGCCCATGCGCTCGTCGGCGCCCACGGCCTTGCCCAGCTCCTCCTCCGACCCGGCCACGTCGAGGATGTCGTCCACGATCTGGAACAGCAGGCCGAGCTCCCGTGCGAACGCGCGATAGATGGCGTCCTGCTCCGGCGGGGGTGGGGCGAGCACCAGCGCCACGTGCACCGACACCGCCATCAGGCGTCCGGTCTTGAGCGCATGCATGGCGGCCAGTGGCTCCGCGCCGCCGGCGCCCGCGCCCTTCAGATCGAGGTACTGGCCGCCGACCATGCCGGTCACCCCCGTGGCGCGGCTGAGCTCGCGGAGGATTCCCACCTGCACGGCGGGGCCGCCACCCTGCTGCTCGCACACCAGCCGCACGGCCTCGGCGAACAGGGCGTCCCCCGCGAGTATCGCGACGTCCTCGCCGTACACCACGTGGCACGTGGGCATTCCGCGACGCAGGTCGTCGTCGTCCATCGCCGGAAGGTCGTCGTGGATGAGCGAGTAGGTGTGCACCAGTTCGATGGCCGCAGCGGAGGGCATGAGCTCCATCGGGTCGCGGCCCAGCGCCTCCGCGGTTGCCAGCGCGAGTACCGGACGGATGCGCTTGCCGCCGGCCAGCAGCGAGTACCGCATGGCATCGGCGAGGCCCTGCGTGCCCTGCGCCTCCTCGGCCTCGCGGTCGTCGGTGGCCGCGAACCACAGCCCGCCCAGGTAGTCATCCACCTGCTGGCGCAGGTGCTCCGGGTACCGCGCGTGAAGGGTGCTCGTGCCGGGCTCTGCCATGGGGCCGCAGGCTACCCGGCTGGTACCGTCGGCCGCCATGCGCGCGCTCATCCTCCACGGCCCCGACGATGTGCGCCTCGAGGAGGTTCCGGTGCCCCAGCCGGGGCCCGGCGAGGTGGTGCTGCAGGTGACCCGCGCGCTCACGTGCGCCACCGACGCCAAGATGCTGCGCCAGGGGCATCATCCCGCGCTGCCGCCGCCGCCCGCGCCGCTGGGCCATGAGGCCTGCGGGGTGGTGGTCGCCATCGGCGACGGCGTCGACGGCGTGGGGGAGGGCGACACCGTGGTGGTGGCCAACTCTGCGCCGTGCGGCGAGTGCCCGCCGTGCCGCCGCGGGCGCCCCTCACTGTGCGAGTCGATCGTGTACCTCTCGGGCGCCTTCGCCGAATACCTGCGGGTGCCCGCCCGCATCGTGCGGCGCAACATGCTCCCCCTGCCCGATGGGCTCGACCCGGCCCGTGCCGCCATGGTGGAGCCGCTCGCCTGCGCCGTGCGCGGAGTGGAGCGCATCGAGGCCGGCCGGGGCGACGAGGTGGTGGTGCTCGGTGGCGGGGTGCAGGGCACGCTCATCACCGGGCTTCTCGCCGCGCGCGGGTGCGCGGTGACGCTGTGCGATCCACATGCCGAGCGGCGTGATCGCGCCCTGCGCTTCGGCGCCGTGCGGGCCGTCGACGCCCCCCGTGACGCGGCGGCAATCGACGAGGTGCGCGCAGCGCATGGGGAGGGCCGTGGCCCGGACGCCGTGGTGGAGGCCGTGGGGCGCCCCGATGCCTGGGAGGCCGCGGTGGCCATCGCCCGCCCGGGCGGCGAGGTGCTGCTCTACGGCGGTTGCGCACCCGGCAGCACGGTGACGCTGCCCACCTTCCCGCTGCACTACGGCGAGCTGGCGATACGCGGCACCTATCACCACACGCCTGAGGCGGTGCGCGAGGCGCTGGCGCACCTCGCCACTGGGGATGCTCCTTATGACGACCTCATCGGCGATGAGATCACGCTCGACCAGGTGCCGGGCGTGCTGCGGGCGGGCTCGGGCGACAAGCGCCCGGTGCGAATGGACTAGCTGCTTCGGCCGATGATGGCCTTGAGCTGCTCGAACTGATCGGCCTGCTCGCGCAGGCGCGCGAGCTCGGCCTCCTGCGAGCGCATGAGGCCCGCGAGGTCCTTCACGGCGGCTTCAAGCCGGGCGATGACGGCCTCGGCGTCGCCGGGGGCCTTGGCGCCGGAGCCCTTGGGCCGGCCGGGACCACGCCGCACGCGCGGCTCGAGGTCGACGCCCCGCTTGCGGGCGATGCGGTAGTAGTTGGCCGCCACCGTCCCGGCCCGCCGACCCGTGCGCGCCGAGATGGCCTCGAATGCGTCGCTCTTCGACATCGCCCCGCCCGCGGTCATCTGCTCGACCTCGGCGAAGATGGCCTCGGCGATGCCCCCGCGCGGGGGGTCCTGCGGCGCCGCCGCGGCGGATGACGTGGCGGGCTCGTGCATGGCGGCCGGGGCCGGGGGCTGCTCGTTCATCAGTTCACTCCTGCGTGTTGGCCCCGGGCTTATGTCACATCTCAGTTACATATGTCAAATACATTTAAATATGGCCAGGGTGGACGTGAATCCATGTAAGTAGGCACGCCCGCCCACGGGGCCGATTTCGCCATTGCAGAAGAACCCTGCGACCGGGAT
>JBIIJJ010000210.1:0-3321 GCA_044233875.1 Miltoncostaeaceae bacterium
TGCTGATGCGCCCGTGATGGTGACCACGAGGTCGACCACAAGGGCCACGATGGCCACGGCGAAGACGAGGATCACGCCGCGCTGGGCGGATGAGGACGAGCTGCTCACGAGGCCTCCGAGGGATTGGCGAGGTCATCCCTGAGCCGGACGGCCTCGCGAAGGTAGGAATGCACCACCGCGCGATCGGGCGGCATGTAGGCATGCAGCATCACGCGCACGCACAGCGGAAGCGAATCGGGCACCGGGATCTCCGTGGCGCACAGCAGCGGAACGCCCGTCAGGCCCATCTCGCGGGCAGCCACGGCGGGGAACTGGCTTGTCACGTCGGCGGTCGCGGTGAAGATGAGCGACACCATGTCGTCGGGCGCGAGGGAGTTGCGGGCGACCATGTCCTCCAGCAGCAGGCGAGTGGCCGACACGACCTCCGCAGGGGTGTCCTCGGCCACGGTGATGGCCCCGCGTATCGCCCTGAGCCGCTCGCTCACCGGGTCAGCCCCGCCTGCGACTCCAGCCGCGCGAGTTCGGCAGACGACAGCAGCCGGTGCTCGCCCCGGTCGAGCCCGCCCAGGCCGAGTCCGCCGTAGCGGGTGCGCACGAGGCGCCTCACGCGATGGCCCACGGCCTCGCACATGCGGCGCACCTGGCGGTTGCGTCCCTCCGTGATCTCGATTCGCAGCCACGTGCCGCCCTGTGCCTGGCGGTCGAGCACCTCGACCTTTGCCGGCTGCGTGGGGCCGTCCTCGAGTTCGATGCCGTTGCGGAGAGATCGCACTGCCGCGGACGATACCCGTCCCTCCACCAGCGCCTCGTATGTCTTGGGAACCTTCGAGCGCGGGTGCATGAGCCGGTGGGCCAGATCACCGTCATTCGTGATGAGCAGCAGCCCCGTGGTGTTGATGTCGAGCCGGCCGATGGGGTAGAGGCGCACGTCGTCCGGCAGGCCCCGCAGCACCGTGGGCCTGCCCTCGGGGTCGGACGCCGTCGACACCACGCCCATCGACTTGTTGAGCATGTACGTGCGGATGGGCTCGGCGCTCACGCGCGTGCCGTCCACCGCGATCACGTCCGACTCGCGCACCAACTGGCCCACGGTGGCCACCTGGCCGTTCACGGTCACGCGGCCGTCGGCGACCATCGTCTCTGCGGCGCGGCGGCTCGCCACCCCGGCCTGCGCCAGGGCGCGATGCACCCGCATCTCAGCCATCGCCGGTCTCGGCCTCCGATATGAGCTCGGCGTGCTGCAGGCGGGCCCTCAGCGCCTGCGCCTCCGGACCGGTGAGCTCGAAGCGCTCGAGCGTGGGCAGGTCGCCGCGCCTCGCAAGGCCGAAGCGCTCGAGGAACAGCGTGGTGGTGCGGTACGTGGTGGGCCCCGACTGCGGCTTGTCGGCCTCCTCGATCAGGCCCCGATCGAGCAGGCTGGTGACCGTGCTGTCAACGTCCACTCCGCGAAGGCGCCCGATCTCGCGGCGGGTGACCGGCTCGAGGTAGGCCACCACCGCGAGGGTCTCGAGGGCGGCGGGGGAGAGACGGTCCTCGCGCGGCCGCGCCCTCAGCTTGTCGCAGGCCGGTGCCAGGTCGGCGCGCGTGCGAAGCGCCCACCCACCGGCGACCTCGGCGAGCTCCAGGCCGGTGTCACCGGCGTGCCGATCCCGTATCTCGTCGAGGGCCCGGCCGATCTCTGATGGCGGCTCACCGGTGATGTCCTGGATGGTGGTGACCTCCAGGGGCTCGGGCGCGATGAAGAGCAGCGCCTCCACGGTGCGGGCGAGCTCGTTCACGGGCGCGTGCCCGTGATGACGATGTCGCCAAACGGGACGTCCTGGCGCAGTTCGGCCTCGCCCCTGCGCACCAGCTCGAGGGCGGCAAGCAGGGTGAGGGCCTCCTCCAGGCGGTCGCAGTCGGCAACCATGGAGTCGAACGACACCTCGCGGAGCCGGGCGATCGACTCCCGCAGGCGGCCGAGCAGCTCGGGCAGGGGGCGGCGGCGCACGCCCATGTGCTCCAGGGATGGAGCGGGCGGGGCCTCCACCATCTTGTCCATGGCCGCGCGCAGGCGGGCGGGGTCGTCCTTCACCGGCACCGGCGCGGCGGTGCCCGGGGGCACGCGGCGGTAGCGGGGCCCCTCGGCGGCGCGCAGGCGGTCTGCAAGCCAGAGGGCGGCACGCTGGAACGGCGCATAGGCCACCAGGCGGGCCACCAGGGCCTCGCGCATGGCGATGGCATCGACGTCGGGCTCGTCCTCCACGTCGTCGCCCAGCATGCGCCGGCCCTTGAGGTCGGCAATCGCCGCGAGCAGCAGGATCAACTGGCTGGCGGCGTCGATCTCCCAGCGCTCGTCGGCCCCAGGGGTAACGGACTCCTCGATGAGGTCGGCCAGCGGCAGCTCGAGCAGGTCGACCTCATCCCTGAGCAGCAGGGTGAGCAGCAGGTCGAAAGGCCCCTGGAAGAGGTCGATCTCGACCTCCTGCGTAAGGGCCGCGCTGGCGTCGAGTGCAGGCACCTCGGCAAGGTTACCCACGCCCCCGGCGCGTCCCCGAGCGCCCTGCCGCCCGGGCATGCGATCATGCCGCCCGATGGGCATTCGCACCTCCCAGCGCATCGCGGGCATCCCGCACTACGAGCCCGGCCTCACCATGGCCGAGGTCATGAGGGAGTACGGCCTCGACTCGGTGGTGAAGCTGGCCTCCAACGAGAGCCCGTTCCCGCCGCTTCCCGAGGTGGAGGCCGTCATCGACGAGGGCCTCGGTGGCCTCAACCGGTACCCCGACGCCGCCGCCATCGAGCTGCGCGCGGCGCTGGCCGATCGCCACGCGGTGGACATCTCGCAGATCGCCATCGGCAACGGCTCGTGCGAACTCATCGTCAACGCCGGCGTGGCGCTGCTCGACCCCGGCACCACGATCGTGCACGCCACGCCGTCGTTCGCCATGTATCCGCACCTGGCTGCCGAATCGGGGGCCGAGGGCGTGGCCGTGTCCCTGGCTGCCGATGGTGGGCATGACCTCGACGCCATGGCTGCGGCCGTGGACGAGCGCACCCGCCTGGCCATCGTGTGCAACCCCAACAACCCCACCGGCGTGTACCGCAGCGCGGATGAGATCGAGCGGTTCCTCGACATGGTCCCGGACGACCTCGCGGTGCTCGTGGACGAGGCCTACTACGACTTCGTGTCGACGCCCGATCGTGGCCGCGTGTCGGTGCTCGCGCGCACCCGCCCGAACCTGCTGGTAACCCGCACGTTCAGCAAGGCGTACGGCCTCTGCGGCCTGCGCGTGGGCTACGGCGTGGGCTCGGTCGAATGGATCCGCGCCCTCGACGCCG
>JBIIJJ010000211.1:0-3317 GCA_044233875.1 Miltoncostaeaceae bacterium
GAAACAGAGATCGGTGACAAGGAGAGCCTCGTGGCCGACGATCCGCATTACAACAAGGAAACCGACACGTACCGCGTGATCCACCAGGGTCATGACAACGCGTCGGCGGTGACCAACAGCGAGGGCGTCACGGTCTTCTTCGACCCCGACAACCACGATGTCCTGGGCTTCACCATCGCGAACTTCTCGAAGTACTACGAGGACCACGTCACGCCCGAGGGCGAGTTCGAGGTGGTGCTCCCGGCCCGCGTGCCGGCCAACCTCGAGGAGGAGATGGACTTCGACGAGGAGACCATCAAGAGCAACGTCAGGATCGCCGAGATCTACTGACCCCCCGGCGCGGCGAGGGGGAGTGGAAGGGCGCGAAAGCCCTCCTCCCTCTCGCGGCACCGCCCGGGTGCCAGGCACTTAACCGGGGCCGAGCAGCCTGTCTGCCACGCCCACGATGACGTCGGGCGCAGGGCGCGGGATCACCAGCTTCGCGTAGCGGTCGTAGTGCGTGCGGGTGGTGCCCACGATGGCCACCTTCGTGCCGCGCTTCAGGGGGACCGACGGCAGCATGGCCATGGGGTCGGTGCGCAGTTGGGTGTCGAGGATCAGGAACAGATCACACCAGGCCGCCATGTCCCAGGCGCGGATGATCGCCTGCTCCACCAGGGGCTCCCCCCAGAGCGTGCCGGTCGGGCGCAGCGGATACCCGCAGCCCTCGCGGGTGCACCGGGGCACGCCATCGTCGGCTGCCCCCACCAATGCCTGCACCTCTGACAGCGCATAGACATCGTCGCACCGGGTGCACCGGCACGACATCACGTTGGCGTGCACCTCGATCAGGTCCCCGTCGCCGGCCTTGCCATGCAGGTGATCCACCGCCTGGGTGATGATCGCCTTCACGATGCCCGCGGCCTCGAGGCGGTGGAGCGCCACGTGCGCGGGCGTCACCTCACGCTGTGATGCCTCGAGCGCCCGGGGCAGCCAGTTGGCCCAGAAGCGCTCGGGCTCGGTGAGCAGCACCTCGAGGCTGGCGGCCTCCCCCCACGCGCTGCCCGCGGCCTTGGCCTCGGTGTCCTCGGTGGCGCCCAGCCGCACGCCGGTCATCGCCACGCAGCGGTCCGACTCGGCGAGGAGATCGGCGAGCCTGCGGATGTCCTCATCGACGTCGCCCGGCATGTCCAGAGCCTACGAGACCACGACTGGCTCAGGCGGCTCCAGCCCCCGCAGCGCGCGTATGCCCACGGTGCCCACCCAGATCGCGGCGAGACCGCTGGCGATCGCCAGCACGAGCAGCGCCGCAGTGAGGCCGACGATGTCGGCGAGCACTCCCACCGCGAGCAGGGGCACGGAGAAACCGCCGAGGTAGCAGGCCACGTAGTAGGCGGAGAGCAACTTGCCGCGGTGCTCGACCGGGGCGATCTCGGTGGTCAGGTCGACGCCACCCTTCATCATCAGGCCGCATGCCGCACCCGTGATGGCCACGCTCACCAGCAGCAGGGTCTCCGACCTGAGCGGCGCGGCGGCCACCACGCCGAAGAACGACACCCCGCCCACGGCCAGCCCGATGAGGATCGCCCGACGGGGCGGCATGTTGGGCACAAGGGCCTGGCTGATGGCGCCGCTCACCAGCACCAGGAACCCGGCCGCGCCCACCAGCGCGTAGTTGGTGATGCCGAGCTCGCGCACCGTGAACACCGGCACGAGTGACAGCGACACGCCGTCGAAGAGGCTGAGGATCATCCCCGAGGGCACCAGCACCCTCCAGAACACCGAACGCTCGCGCGGCGGCACCTCGAGAGCGAGGCGTATCGGCTTTCGGTGACGCGTGAGCACGGTCTCGGGCAGGTACACCACGATGGCCGCGGCGATCGCCAGCAGCACGAGGTGAGCAGCGAAGGGCAGCTGGAAGGGGTCGGGTGCGTACTGGATGAGCACGCCGCAGATGCCCGGGCCGAGGCCCAGGCCGAGGCGAACGGAGATGCTCGAGAGGGCCGACGCAAAGCGCCGCTTGCCGGGCGGGCTGGCATCCACCAGGAACGCCGTGCAGGTTCCGAAGAACGCTCCGGTGGCAGCACCCTGCAGGCCGCGGGCGATGAGAAGCCCCGGGAGCCCGGGTTCGCTGAGGATGATCACCTGCGCCACGGCCAGCGTGCCGATGGCCCCCAGCAGCACCGGCCGGCGCCCGATCTGGTCGGAGAACTGCCCGAGCGTGAGCATCGAGGGCACGAGCGCGGCCACGTAACAGACCAGGAAGAGCGTGACGACCGTGTCGTTGAAGCCCAGGTCCTGCTGGTAGAGGGGGATGAGCGGCGTGATGAGGCTGGTGCCCATCGCGAAGAACAACAGCACCACCCATGTGCGCCATACGCGTCCCATGGCCGGGGAAGTTATGCAGCCACGAGCGCGGCCGCCTGCCATCGCCCCACTGCCTCGCGCCGCATCACGCGGAGCCCCCGGCCGCACCACGCCGCCAGCACCTCGTCCATGGTCTCCTGCTGAAGGCCCGAGATCAGCAGCCCGGGCGGGGCCGGATCGCCCGGCACCGCGAGCAGCGCCTGCTGGGCCACCATCGGGGCATTGGCCAGGACCACGCGGCCGTTCAGGTCATCCGGGGAGAGGGTCTCGAGCGCATTCCGGCGCACCGCGACCAGGGCGTCGAGGCCGCTGGCCCAGGCCGACTCCCGTGCCTGGGTGACGGCGTGTGGGTCGAGGTCGACGGCCAGCACCGGACCGCGCCCCAGGCGCGCCCATGCCAGCGCCAGGATGCCGCTGCCGCATCCGGCGTCGAGGGCCGGCCCATCGGGAAGCTCGCGCAGCATGTCGAGGCACATGCCCGTGGTGGGGTGCTCCGCCAGGCCGAAGCCGTCGCCATCCACCAGCACCACCTCGGGCAGGCCGGCGGGCGCGGGGGCATGGCCGGGCGACCGGCGGTACACGCCGCCGCCCACGGCGGCCGGGAACGGCAGGGGCGGACACGCGCCGGGCGCCCGCTCCCAGGGCATCTCGAGCAGGGCCAGCCGATGCCGCTGCTCATCCGGGTCGCGCCCCCCGGCGAGCGGTGCCAGCACGATCCCCTCGGGCACCCATGCGATGGGCTCGAGGGTGGCGAGCAGGGGAAACGCGTGCCGCAGGTCATCGGCGTCCGCGCGTACGAGGATGCACGCGGGCAGCGCGCTCGTAGACTCACCCGCCATGAGCATGGCCTCCACCGAGATGATCGACGTCGCCCGCTATGCGACGCAGGAACTGGCACGCCTCAGCCTGGACGAGCGCCTCGACCTGGTGGCAGCCGGGGCGCGCGCGATCGCCGCGGAGTCCCAGGAGAT
>JBIIJJ010000026.1:0-12989 GCA_044233875.1 Miltoncostaeaceae bacterium
GGTTGCCGTGCTCCACGTCGTCGTCGGCGTAGGCGCGGGTAAGCAGGGCGACGTCGCGGAGGTCGCCCCTGGCCGGCGGCGACCATTCGACCACGAGAGGTTCCACGCCCTGCGCGCGGAGCCCATCGTCAACGCCCGGGGCCTCGATGGTGGCGATGGCCAGTGGCATGGGGCAATCGTAGGCCGTGCCCCGGGCGCACCCGCCTCTAGGTGAGGAGGAACGCCAGGCCCACCGCCACGCCGAGCGCCACGACACCCATGCGGAAGATGACCTCGTTCAGGTGCTGGACGGTCTTGCCGCCCATCCATCCGCCGGCCCACGCCCCGACGCCCATGAGCACCGCCGCCAGCCAGTACACGTGGCCGGTGAAGGCGAAGAAGATGGCGGCGGCGCCGTTGGCGCACAGTGACATCAGCAGCTTCAGGGCGTTCAGGCGGTTGAGGGTGTCGGTGAGCATCAGCCCGAGGATCGCGATGGTCACGATGCCCAGGCCGGCGCCGAAGTACCCGCCGTAGACCGTCGCGAGGAAGATGGCGCCGATCAGCAGGGGGCGTGCCATCTCGCCCGTCTCACCGCGGGCGCCGATCGTTGCGCGCCGCAGTGGGCCCTGGAATGCCAGCAGGGCGGTGGCCGAGAAGATGAGCCACGGGACGAGCTGTTCGAACAGTTCCTCGCCGGTGGCGAGCAGCAGCACCCCTCCCGTGACCCCGCCGATGATCGACGTGATGGCCAGTTGGCGGGCCAGGTCGCGCCGGCCGAGGAAGTCGCGTCGCTGCGCATACGTGCCGCCGGCGTACCCGGGGGACAGCGCAACCGCATTGGTGATGTTGGCGTCGAGGGCCGGGATGCCGATCGCCGTGAGCACGGGGAAGGTGATCAGCGTGCCGCCGCCGGCGACCGAGTTGACGAAGCCACCGCCGATGCCCCCGAGCAGGGCGATGATGAGCGCCCAGGTTCCGAGGTCTGCCACGGCGCGAGCATGCCACGGCACGTGGTGTGGGGTCCGGTACCGTGCGCGTCCGTCATGGCACCACCCGCAACCACGCCCGGCCTGCTCGGGCGCCTCGGCGCCTGGTGCGCGCGGCGCCGATGGTGGGTCATCAGCGCGTGGGCCGTGGCCCTGGTGGGCCTCACGGTGTTGGGGGCATCCCTCGGCGGGAAGCCCTCCGACAACCTGTCCGTGCCCGGTGTGCCGGCGGCGGAGGGCGCCACGGTGCTGCAGCGGGCGTTCCCCGGCCAGGGCACCACGGACGGCAAGGTCGTCGTGCGGGCACCGCGGGGCACGTTGGCCGCGCCAGCGGAGCGCCGCGCCGTGGCGGAGGCGGTGTCGCGCCTGCGCGACGTTCCGGGCATGGCATCCGTGCAGGCCCCTGGCGCGCCGGGCACGGTGTCGGCCGATGGCCGCACCGCCCTCATCGGCCTCGAATGGACCACCGCGCCGCAGGACCTCGGGCCCAGGGACCTCGAACGGGTGCGTGCGGCCGCGCGACCGCTCGCCGCCAGCGGGCTCACGGTGGCCTATGCGGGGGCGCCGGCCGTGCAGGCGGAGGCATCGGGGGCGGACTGGTCGGCGGTGGTCGGCATTGCCGCCGCCATCGTGATCCTGCTGCTGGCCTTCGGCTCGGTTGTGACCATGGCCATCCCGGTGGTGGGCGCCCTCGTGGCGGTCGGCACGGCCCTTGCGATCCTCACCGTGCTGCAGTCGGTCACCGACGTGAGCGACGTCGCACGCACGCTCGCCGTGATGATCGGCCTTGGCGTGTCGGTGGACTACGCCCTGTTCGTGGTCACCCGGCACTCACAGCAGGTGGCCGAGGGCGAGGAGGTCATGGCGTCCATCTCGCGCGCAACGGCGTCGGCAGGTCGCGCGGTCATCATCGCCGGTGGCACCGTTGCCATCGCCGTGCTGGGCCTGGCGGCGGTCGGCATTCCCTTCGTATCGCGCCTCGGCCAGGCAGCTGCCATCGCGGTGGTGGTGGCCGTACTGGCCGCCATCACGCTGCTGCCCGCCGCGCTCGCGGTGGCCGGCCACGGCTTGGGGCGGTGGCGGCTTCCGTTCGTGTCGGGACCGCGCCCGGTGGACCTCGATGCGCCCCCGGGGCAGATGCACGGCTGGGCCAGGTGGTCGCTGGCGGTCACGCGGCGGCCATGGCCATACCTGCTGGCATCGGTCGCGGTGCTCGTGGCCCTGGCCATGCCGGTGTTCTGGATGGAGCTCGGGCAGGTCGACGCCGGCAGCGACCCCCCGGGGTCCACCACCCGCGAGGCCTACCACCTCATCGCCACGGGCTTCGGCCCCGGGTTCAACGGGCCGGTGGAGGTGGTTCTCGAGGGGCCGCGCGCCAAGGCGCACGCCCTCGACGTGGCGGAGCGCGCGCGCGACCTCGCCGGGGTCATCGAGGTGTCTCCCCCCGTGCCATCGCCGCGTGCCGACGTGGCACTGATCAGCGTGGTGCCGGCTGCAGCCCCGTCGAGCCCGCGCACGACGGAGATGGTCGAGCGGCTGGCCCAGCGCCTCAAGCCGGTCGCCGGCGCCGGCACCGTGGTCTACGCCACGGGCGCCACCGCGATCGGGGTGGACCTCTCGCAGCGCGTTGCCGATCGCCTGCCGTGGTTCATCGCCGTCATCATCCTGATCTCGTTCGTGCTGCTGATGTTCGAGTTCCGGTCGGTGCTCGTGCCGCTCCAGGCGGCCGCCATGAACCTGCTCTCCGTCGGGGCGGCCTTTGGCGTGGTGGTGGCCATCTTCCAGTGGGGCATCCTGCGGGATCAGCTCGGCGTGCCGGAGGCCGTGGCCATCGAGGCCTGGGTGCCCATGATCATGTTCGCCATCCTGTTCGGGCTCTCGATGGACTACGAGGTCTTCCTGCTGTCGCGTGTACGCGACGCGTGGCGGGAGACCGGCGATGCGCATCGCTCCGTGGCGATCGGCCTGGCATCGACGGCGCGGGTCATCACCGCGGCGGCGCTCATCATGGTGAGCGTGTTCCTGGCGTTCGTGCTCACCGACAGCGTCATCGTGAAGATGCTGGGCATCGGCCTCGCCACCGCGGTGCTGGTGGACGCCACGATCATCCGGCTCATGCTGGCGCCCGCCCTGCTCAGCCTGTTCGGCGCGCGCAACTGGTGGTTCCCGGGCCGGCGCGGGCGCGATTCCGCCGGCACCGCGACAATCGGGGAGTGACCTCCACGCCCGAGCCCCGCCCCGACCGCGTCACCGTGCGCACGGGCGTGCGGCCGCACACGGAGTTCGGCCACGACGACGTTGACGCCGATGCCGAGCTCGTGGTCATCCGCACCGATGACCACAAGCACTGGGACGGCCTGCTCATGCGCCCGCGCGACGACGTCCGCGGGCGTGCAGGCACGCTGGCCATCGTGGTGCATGGGTCGCTGGGCAACTACATGGGCGGCGTGCCGCGGCGGCTCGCGTTCGAACTGGCGCATCACGGCTATTCCGCGCTGTCCATCAACACGCGCATGGCGAACTTCGGGGTGGTGTACGGGGGAGGGCTCTTCGACGAGACGCCCCGAGACCTCGCGGGAGCCATGGACCTGGCGCGCGAGATGGGGTTCGAGAGGGTCGTGCTGGTGGGCTACAGCCTGGGCGCGAGCATCGTCACGCACTACCAGGCCCTGCGGCACCCGCCCGAGGTGGCGGGGCTCTGCACCATCGCGCACCCGTGGAGCCTGCCGGAGTCGATGCGCGCGCGGTGGACGCGCCTGCGCGCCCAGCCCTCGTATACCGAGGTGACGCGCATGGCGCTGCGCGCCGGGGTGGATCGCGATGGCCGGGACGACGTGATCATCGTGCACCGGGGCGCGGGGCCCACCGACTCGCCGTTTGACGCGGAGGCCTGGTCGCTGCGCTGCTGGTGGCAGTGCCGTGGGCCGGAGTCGCGCAATCCCGTGTCGGTGGACCGCATCCGCGACGTCGGCGTGCCCGTGGCCCTCATCCAGGCCGGTGACGACCCCGTGCTCCCCGGGGGGGATGGCGACAACCTGGCCGAGGCCGCCCGTGCCGCGGGGCTCGACGTGCATCTCGACCACGTGCCCGGGGCCGACCACACGTTCTGGGGCCTCGTGCCACAGGTTGCCGACCGGGCGGTGGCATGGATGGACTCCCTGCCGGCGGAACGGCCCGCGCGCGTTCCGCCGCATCGACCGGGGTCGGGCACGGTGCGGCTCATCACCGTGAAGGGAGCGGACGGCGTGCTGCATGACGGCATCCTCGAGCGGCATGAGGAGCCCGCCGTGGCGCGCGCAGATGAGACCGGCCGCCGCACGGCCATCATCCACCTGCACGGCAACCAGGGGAACCTGAGCGTGGGGGCCCTGCGCTTCCTGCGCGCCCCCGTGGCCGGCATGGGCGTGCCCATCCTCACCATGGACACCCGCATCGGGAACGTTTCGCAACTGTTCGGCACCGCCGTGCTGGAGGACGTGCTGGACGACGTGCGGTCAGCCGCCGCGTGGCTGGGCGCCAATGGCTACGACCACCTGATCGTGTCGGGCTACTCGCTGGGCGCCACCGCGGCCATGTACTGCGCGGCGCATGATCTCGGCCTGCCCCTGGTGGGGGCCGCCGGTCTCGGCACGGCGTTCAGCCTGCCGGACGCCAGCAGGGAGCGCATGGACCGCTGCGGGTCGGCCCCGTCATACGAGGAGCTGGTGGAGCTCTGCCGCCCCTATGCCGACGTCGCGCCCGAGGACGACATCAGCCTGGTCATCCACCGCATGTACCTGCCGGACGACGCTCCCCATGCCGCCGGCGTGTACACCGCGCGCACGTGGTGGCACAGCCGCGGGCCCGACTCCGATGCCGCCAAGGCGTTCCTGCACGTGGGACGCATTCCCGCGCCGATCCTGCTGGTGCAGGGCACCGACGACATCATCGTGTCGCCGGGCGATGCCGGGCGCCTGGCCGAGCGGGCCGCGGCCGACGGCCACGGTGACGTCACCGTGCGGATGCTCGATGGCGTGGGCCACGACTTCGCCGACCATGACGCCACGGTGGGCGCCCTGCACGACTGGCTGCTGCGGGTGGCCTGACCCCGGCACCCCGGTGCCAGGCACTTAACCGTGCGTCACAACTTCCGCGCCGGATAATTAAGTGCCTGGCACCGGGGCGGCGCCGTGGGGCTCACATGTCGCCGTCAGTGGCCGAAGCGCACGTCCGGGAGGATCCGGTCGAGCCACTTCGGCTGCCACCACGCCCACCTGCCCACCAGGCGCAGGGCCACCGGCACCAGCAGGAGCCTCACGAGGAGGGCATCCAGCAGCACCGCGACACCGAGGATGATTCCCATCTCCTTCGGCGGCAGCGGGCCGGAGAGGGCGAAGGTGAAGAACACCGCCACCATCACCGCAGCCGCGGCCATGATGACCCGGCCCGAGTGGGCCATGCCGCCGACCATCGCCTCCTTGGCATCGCCGGACCGGTCCCAGTGCTCGCGGGCCGACGACAGCAGGAACACCGTGTAGTCCATCGAGATGGCGAAGATCATCGCGAAGAAGAACACGGGCCCCCATGCATCGAGGAACCCCTGCGCCTCGAAGCCGAGGAGGTCGGCGCCCCAGCCGTCCTGGAAGATCAGGCGTGCCACGCCGAACGCGGCGCCCACGGCCAGGAGGTTGGTGATCACGCCGATGGCGGCCACCACAGGAGCCTGGAAGGCGACCAGCAGCAGCAGGAAACCGAGCAGCAGCACGATGCCGATGACGATCGGCGTATAGGTGCTGAGCGCCGCCGAGAGGTCGGCCTGCTCCGCGGCTGCGCCACCGATCAGCACGTCTGGCGGCAGCTCGCCGCGCAGTCGTTCGATCGTCTGGGCCGTCTCGGTGGTGGACGGGCCCGTGGTGGGCACCGCCTGCACCATCGCAAGGCCGCCGCCGCCCTGCATGGGCGGCATGGCCCCGGCGATGCCGGCGTCTGCGGCCACGGTCTCCTGCACCGCGGCCATCTCACCGGCCGGTCCCACGATCTGCAGGGTGCCCGGTGCGCCCTCGCCGAAGGCCTCGCTCACGAGCGCGTAGCCCTGGCGTGAGCCGTCGTCCTCAGGCACCACGGTGATCGAGGGCATGCCGGTCTGCAGGCCGAACACCGGCACGGCGAGGATGAGCAGCGCGATGAGTGCGGGCAGGCCGTAGAGGAGCGGGCGGCTCCACAGCTTCTCGCCCCAGCGGGCGAACCGCGCGGAGCGGTGGTCTCCGTTGTGTGCCCACTTGAGCGCCCCCTTGTCCACGCGCGGCCCGAGCTTGGCCAGCACCGCCGGCAGCAGGGTGAGCGTGGCCAGCAGGATGAAGACCACCGAGATCATGATGCCCAGCGCCATGGAGCGGAACGCCGGACTCGGCACGATCAGCACGGCCGACAGCGAGATGAGCACCGTCAGGCCCGAGAAGAGCACCGCCTTGCCCGCCGTGTCCATGGTCTCTGTCACCGCGTCGACAGGCTTGCGGCCCGATCCGAACAGCGATCCCCGGAAGCGCTGCACGATGAACAGCGCGTAGTCGATGCCCAGCGCCAGCGCGAACATCAGCGCGAAGTTCATGGCCCAGATCGACACGTCGAACGCCAGGGTGGCCAGGTAGAGCGCCCCCGCGGTGGCCACCAGGCCGAGGATCGTCAGCAGCAGCGGCAGGCCAGCGGCAACGAGGGCGCCGAATGCCAGCAGCAGGATCGCCAGCGTCACGGGCCACGAGATCAGTTCGCTCTTGAGCATGGCCGAGCGGTTGGCCTCGTTGAAGTCGGACCACATGCCGGATGCGCCCGTGAGGTACACCGATACGCCCTCTGCGCCGTCCTCCTGCAGCGGTGCCTTCAGGCGGTCGGCCGCGCGAACCATGCCGGTGGCGTTCTCAGCCGCCCCGGCCATGAGGATCGCCGTGTGGCCGTCGCGCGAGATCGTCTGGCCGGGCACGGGCGGCACCACGTCGGTCACCGCGCCGTCGGCGGTGAGGGTCGTCGTCGCCTTCGCGATGGCGGCCTTGAAGGCGGGCGAGGAGATGGTCTCGTCAGGCGAGTGCACCACCACCATGAGCGCGTTGGCGGAGTTGCCGTTGAAGTTCTCCTGGATCAGTTGGCGGGCCTGCACCGACTGCGAGCCGGTGTCCTCCCAGCCGGCGCCGGAGAGCGAGGTCTCCACGCGCGGGGCGAGGAACCCCAGGCCGAGGGCGATGATCACCCAGGCGCCCAGCACCCACTTGAAGTGCGTGGCCGACCAGCGGCCGAGGCGGCCGATCGGGCCCACCTTGGTCACGGCGTCGCTCATCGTGCACACCCCTCGAGGCCGAAGAGGCGTCGCATCACGAGCGACGAGGGGCAGTCCCCGAACGCCACGTAGCTCCACTGCGACACGCCCACGAAGGCCGTGAGGATGAGGAACCACGGTGACACGAATGCCGCGAGGACCACGCTGATGATGGTGACGGTGCCGGCCATGAGGAACAGCACGCGCTCGAGCGGCCAGCGCGTGGGGGCGCTCATCGGGCGGCCTCCCCGGTGACCAGGGCCTGCATGTCGGCAAGGTGCTTCTGCAGGCCGCCGCATACGTGCTCGCACAGCTCGAACACGCTCTGGTCGGCGATGGCGTACTTCATCGTGTTGCCACTGCGCTCGCGGCTCACCAGTCCGGCGCTGTGCAGCAGTCCCAGGTGCTTCGACACGTTCTGCTGCGAGGTGCCGAGGGCGTCGGCGAGGGTCCCGACGGCCATCGGGCCATCGCGCAGGTGGTCGAGGATGCGGATGCGCATCGGCTCGCCCAGCAGTCGGAAGCGCTCGGCGATGAGCGCTGCGAGCGGGTCGGGTATCGGATGCGGGATCGCCACGTCGTGCTCCAGGGTCGGTTGACGGCCGAGAACATACTGCACAACCAAGTAGTTGTCCAGTTGGATCGTTAAGTGCCTGGCACCGGGGCGGGGGAGGGATGCGGGGGGGCTGTGGAGAAACGGCAGGCCATGGATACACCCCGCCTGCTCACGCTCTCGGATGCCGCCGAGGTGTGCGGAACCACGAAGAAGGCCCTGGAGAGGCGCGCAGAGCGCGGCACCATCGAGGTTGCGCGGCGCGGCGGCGTGCGGATGGTGGAGGTATCGGAGCTCATCCGCGTGGGGCTGCTCGCACCCGACGCCGACATCACGCCACCCACCCCGGCGAGCCCGGGCGATCGGCCCCTCGCCGTGCTGGCCCGCCGCGTCGCCGAGGCCGATGCCGACCTCGTCGAGCTGCGCGCGACCCTGGCATCAACCGAGACCGCCCTGCGCCGTGCCCGCGAGGAGGCCCGGCTGCTGCGCGGGCGTCTGGCGCAGGCGGCCGTGGGCACCACGGACCTGCTCGCCGAAACGGCCTAGCCGAGGGGAGGGGCGGGCACCGCCCGGCCCTGTCGCTAGCGTGCAGCGGGTGGATGACGTGCCGCACGACGACGTGGTGGTGGAACTGCATCCCGGCGCGGCCGTGGACGCAGACGTGGAGCCCGGGCCGGCGCCTGCCGTGGAGGGGCTCACCGTCATCGGCGTACCCGGCGCATTCGTGGCGCTCGAGGCGCACCGCGCGCTCTCGGCGGGTGCCGACGTGATGCTGCTCACCGGCGACGTGCCGCTGGCGGACGAGGTTGCGCTGAAGCGGCGCGCGGCGGATGCCGGACGCATGGTCCTCGGGCCCGGAAGCGACACCGCCATCGTTGATGGCATCGGAATCGGCATCGCCAACGTGGTGACCGCGGGGCGCATGGGCGTGGTGGCAACGTCCGGCTCCGGAGCCCAGGAGGCCGCGGTGCTGCTCGACCGCTTCGGCGTGGGCGTGAGCCGCTGCCTCGTCACAGGCCCCCGCGACCTCACGGATGAGGTGGGCGCGGCGTCCACCATCACGGCGCTGGGGCGTCTTGCGGGCGACCCGGGCACCGACGGGGTGGTGCTGGTGGCCGAGGGCTTCTCGGCCAGGGGTGCCGAGGCGGCCCTGGCAGCCCTGGGTGAGAGCGGCCTTGCCGGGAGCGCCTGCCTCATCGGCGGCGAGGGGCTCACCGCGCCCTCCGGGGTGGAGGTTCATGGGGTGATCGACCAGGCCGTCGCGGCGGCCGCGCGGCGGGCCGGTGCCCGACCGGTCATCCCCGCGGCGGAGCCCACCGGATGGGTGAGCGCCGGCCACGTGCGGGGCATCTTCTCGGGCTCGGCGCTGTGCGCCGAGGCCGCGGCCGTTCTCGCGGCCCGGCTCGGCCGCGTGGTGTCGAACACGCCGGCGGGCGCAGCCGGGCACCTCGATCCACGTGACGTGGTGCGGGGGCATGCCTGCCTCGACCTGCAGGCGGAATCCACCCAGCACGGCACGCCGCACCCGGTGCTCGACCCCTCGCGGCGTGCCGAGTTGATCGTCGACACCGTGAGTGACCAGACCGTCGCGGTCATCCTGCTCGACGTCATCCTCGGCCGCGGCGCGCACCCCGACCCCGCGGGTGTCCTCGGGCCCGCCCTCGCGCAGGCACTGCAGGCCAGGCCGTCGCTCCAGGTGGTTGCCCACGTGTGCGGCACCGAGGCGGACCCGCAGGTGCTCTCGCGCCAGGAGGAGGCCCTCACCCGGGCCGGTGCCCGCGTGGCGCCCACGAGCGCGCAGGCCGCGCGGCTCGCCGCGGCGCTGGTGCGCCCCGGCCGCTGAGCGGAGGCGCCATGCGGGTGCGCATCGCCACCTATTCGGCCATGCCGCGCGGCGGGGCGGTGCATGCGCGGCGCCTTGCCGAGGAACTCGTCGCCCGCGGGCATGAGGTCGAGCTCTGGGTGCTGTCGATGGAGGGCGCGGGCATCGCCGTGGGGCCGGGGGTGGCCACGCACCAGGTGCCCCTGCCGCCGGTACCGGGGGAGCCCGTGGCCGCGCGCATCGAGCGGGGCGCAGCCGTGCTGGCGGGCGCCCTTGGCCGCGGCGGGCCGTTCGACGTGAACCACGCACAGGACCTGCTCTCGGCGCGCGCCCTGCTGTCGCTGCGCGCGGATGGCGTGGTGGCCCACGTGGTGCGCACGGTGCACCACGTCGAGGCCTTCCAGGATCGCGTACTCGAGGAGTGCCAGCGGGCGTCGATACAGGACGTTGACCGCTGCATCGCCGTGTCGGCCTTCTGGGCCGAGCGCCTGGCGGATGAATTCGGCGTGCGTGCCGACGTGGTGCCGAACGGTGTGGATGCCCAGCGCTTCGGCGGGTGCCCGCTCTCGCGGGATGAGGCCGCCGCGCGCATGGGCTGGCCGGGGCGCACCGTGGTGCTGGCCGTGGGCGGCGTGCAGCCGCGCAAGGGCAGCAGGGTGCTGCTCGAGGCCTTTGCCCGCGCCCGCGGCCGGCTTCCGGGCCACCCGCTGCTGGTGATCGGCGGCGGCGACGGGCTCTTCGCCGACCCGGCTGCGGTCGAGGCATGGAACGACGACGCAGCGCGGCTCGGGCTCACCGTGCATCACGGTGCCGGCGCGCCAGCCGGCGCGGATGTGGCCCGTATCGGCGTCGTGGATGACGACGACATGCCCGTGCTCTATCGCGCTGCCGACGTGCTGGCGTTCCCCTCCACCCGCGAGGGTTTCGGCCTCGTGGTGGTGGAGGCCATGGCGGCGGGGCTGCCCGTCGTCACAAGTGACCTTCCGGTGCTGGCGGAATTCCTGCGGGACGACGAGGATTGCCTCATGACCCCTGTGGGCGACTCCGGACCGCTGGCCCAGGCGCTGGTGCGGCTCACGAACGACGCCGCCCTGAGTGAGCGGCTCACCGCGAACGCCATGGCCGTGGTGCGCGGCCGCACGTGGGCCGCCACCGCGCAGAGCGCGGAGGCCGTCTACCGCGACCTCCTCGCGGGATGACCTCGGTCATGCGGGTGCTGGCTGCCCGGCCGTGGCCCGGCACCGCCGTGGCGGTGTCACCCGATGGGGGCTGGGCCGCGATCGCGCTGCCGGGGCGGGTGATGGTGGCGCGGCTGCCGGGGCTCGACGACGCGCGTGAGATCGCGGTGGCCGACGTGCGTTCGCTCGCGGCCGTGGATTCAACCCGACTGGCCATGGCCCCCCGCCGTGGCCTGCTGGTGATCGAGGATCCGCTCGGAGACGCCTCCGTGGGCCTGCGTGCCAGGGGTCCCGGGCGTCTGGTGCTGGCAGCGGGCGCGGGCGGGCGGCTGGCCGCCGTCGGCGAGCGTGCCGCGCTGCCGCGTGCCACGGTGATCGCCCGTTCCGATGCCGCCCGCCGGCGGGACTGGACTGCCGTCATCGACGGGGCGGGCGCCGCCGCGTGGCTGGACGGTGGCGACGATCTCGTGGTGGCAGCCGGGCATGACCTGGTGCTGGTGCGGCGGGGCGAGGAGGCCGCACGGGCGGAGAGCCCGCTGGGCGAGCCCATCGCGGCGCTGGCGGCGGTGCCCGGCGGCGTGGTGATCGCCGGCGCCGGTGATCGCGTGCTCATTCACCCGACGTCCGCGGGTGCGCCGCGGCGGGCCATCGAGGTGGCCCCGGGCACGGGCCGCTCGGTGGCTGCGGCCGATGGGGTGCTGGCGGTGTCAACGCGGTCGCTCGGCGAGCGCGTGAGCGTGCACGATCTCGCCTCCGGTGCCCCTGTGGCGGTGCTGCGCGGGGTGTCGGTGGGGGTGCCCGCACCGCCGTACCTCGTGGCCACCGGCCGCGAGGGCACTGTCGTGGCCGGACACTGAGCGGGGGGAAAACGGCCCGGGGCGATGAATATTCACCGGAACGCCGGAGTTTTCCGCTCCCCTACCCGGAGGTCCCCGCAGCATGAAGCTGAACACCAAGTTTCGTCGTCCCAGCGCGTCGATGGTCGTCGCCACGGCCGCGCTCGTGATCGCCGCCGGTGGTGCCGGCGCGTACGCGCAGAGCCAGATCAACGGCAGCCAGCTGGTCAACAAGTCGGTGAAGAACGCCAAGATCGCCAACCAGGCGATCAACAACCGCACCCTCGCCTCCAACAGCGTGCTCGCCAGCACGCTCGCGCCGGGCGCCGTGAGCACGGTGCTGCGCTGGAACGTCGTGAACGTCGCCTCGCTCACCACGGGCAACGTGTTCGCCCGCTGCAACTCGGGTGAGGACGTCGTGGGCGGCGGCTTCGGCGGCATCAACCCCACCTCGGTGGTCGGCCAGGGCAACCCGCAGGCCCACGTCTCGTTCTCGCGCCCCGCGGCGCAGGATGGCGCGGCCCCGATCAACGGCGCAGTGCCGGTGGGCTGGAACGTCGGCGTGGTGAACGAGAGCAACCAGGTCGTGCAGGCCTCGTCGTACGTGGTCTGCCTGCGCGCGTAGTACCCGTATCTGATGGACGTGCCGCACCCCCTGCCCCATGCGGGCAGGGGGTGCGGCCCCGTCAGGCCCCTTCCAGCTCGCGCGTGACGCGGGCGAGCCCCGCCACCTCGACCGGGTCATCGTCGAGGGCGGGAACCATGACCGTTGGCGGGTCGTCCAGCGCCGAGGCGACGACCTGCATCTCGTGGCGGTCGGCTGCGGCACGGGCTCGGGCCGTCATCAGGGCATCAGTTGCACGTGCCGCGAGGCCCTCGGGGTCGGGGGCACCGGCATCGCGCAGCAGCGTCGCCAGACCGTCGGGCGCGGCACCATCGCCACCTGGCTCGGCGTGCACGCGGTTCACCACCACCGCGCCCAGCGGGTAGCGCTCGTCGCGCAGCCGGCGCCAGAGGGCGATGGCCTCGCCTGCGGGTTCCGGCCGGGGGCCGGTGACCACCACGAACCGGGTGGAGTCCGACGCCAGCAGCACCCTCACGGCCGATGCGCGCTCGCTGAAGCCCTGGTACATGCCGTCGAATGACTGCAGGAACTCCGAGATGTCGGTGAGCAGCTGGGCGCCGGTCAGGCGCTCCACCACCGACATCAGCATGTGCCCGCCCGCCTGCAGCGCCCGCCACCCCGTGCGCCCCGCACCCGACCTCGGCCCGAGCAGCAGCCGCAGTCCGCGCCCCTCGACGAAGCGCGTCATGCGCTCCGGGGCATCGAGGAAGTCGAGCGCATT
>JBIIJJ010000212.1:0-3254 GCA_044233875.1 Miltoncostaeaceae bacterium
CCCGCGTGGTGCTGCCGGCCACCGTGCCCTTGATCGTCATCTGCAGGCCGTCGGCCAGCCCGATGGTGGGCTCCCATCCAAGGATGGCCCGGGCGCGGGTGATGTCGGGCTGGCGCACCGTGGGGTCGTCCTGGGGCAGCGCCTCGTACACGATCTCGCTTGGTGATCCCGTGGCCTCCAGCACGGCCTCGGCCAGCTGGAGGATCGTGTACTCCTCGGGGTTCCCGATGTTCACGGGGTCGTGCTCGTCGCTGCGGATGAGCCGCACGAGGCCCTCGATGAGGTCGGTCACGAAGCAGAAGGATCGCGTCTGGCTGCCGTCACCGAACACGGTGAGGGGGGCGCTCTCGTTGGCCTGGCGCAGGAACGTGGGGATCGCCCGGCCGTCCTTGGGCCGCATGCGCGGCCCGTAGGTGTTGAAGATGCGCACGATGTGGGTGTCCACCCCCTGCTGGCGGTGGTACGCCATGGTGAGGGCCTCGGCGTAGCGCTTGGCCTCGTCGTATACCCCGCGCGGCCCGATGGGGTTCACGTGCCCCCAGTAGTCCTCGCGCTGCGGGTGCACCTGCGGGTCGCCGTACACCTCGCTGGTGGATGCCAGCAGGAACCGCGCACGGTGCTTCTTGGCCAGCCCCAGCGCGTTGTGCGTGCCGTAGGAGCCCACCTTCAGGGTGTGCAGCGGCAGCCGCAGGTAGTCGATGGGGCTCGCGGGCGATGCCAGGTGGAACACCTCGTCGATCGACTCGCCGATCTCGAGGTGGCGGGTCATGTCGTGCTCGAGGAACACGAAGTCGCCCGACCGGATGTGCTCGATGTTCTCGAGCGTGCCGGTGTCGAGGTTGTCGACGCAGATCACCCGGTGGCCGTCGGCCAGCAGGCGGTCGCAGAGGTGGGAACCGAGGAAGCCGGCTCCGCCGGTGACGAGAGAGGTAGGCATGGCGAAGAGGCTAGTGGAGGGGGCGGATCAGGAGACTGCGCTGATCGCCGCGAACACCTGGTCAACGGATCCCGGTGACATGACCACGCGCGTGCCGCCGGCCCCCTTCACCACGTAGGCGGGGGACGACCCCACCTTGGCGGCGCGGGCCTCCGTGCGGATGGCCGTGAGCTGCCGGTAGCAGCTGCGGCTGGTCGCGCCCTTCACGAAGCGGGTGACCGACATGCCCGACCTCTGGCCGATGCTTCGCAGCGTGGCCGTGCGCAGCCAGTCGCCATCGGTGGTGGTGCGGGCCGTGGCGAGCGCGGCTGCCACAACCCATGCCCGGTTCTGCTGCGAGCCCGCCACGAGGGCGCAGGCGGCCTCGGTGCTGTTGGCGTCGCGCCCGGTCATGAGCGGTCGCAGCATGATGGTGCCGAGCGACTCCGACGAGAGGCGGGAGAGCACGGTGGGCACCAGCGACAGGTGCGCCGACGCGCTGGCAAGGTCGCCCAGGTCCACGAAGTAGCTGATGGAGGTGGCCCCCCTGCCCGCGCGCATGCCGGAGGTGGGCACATCGCGCGGCACGGATCCCACGGTGGGCGTGGTCGATGCGCCGCCACCGGGGCGCGCACCGCCTTGCGGCGCGCTACTGGTGCCACCGCCACCGCCACCGCCATTGCCACCACCACCACCGTTGCCGTTGCCGTTGCCGTTGCCGGGCACGATGGGGTTGCGCGGTGCTGCCGGTGATCCCGGGGTGACCGGCGCGGGAGGGGTGGGCATCGATGGCGGCCTCACGATGGGGTTGTCGCCCCCGGATCCGCCGCCCGGCCGCCCGGGTCGTTCCGGCCGCTCGGGTCGTTCCGGCCGCTCGGGTCGTTCCGGCCGCTCGGGTCGTTCCGGCCGCCCCGGCCGCTCGGGCCGCTCGGGCCGCTCGGGCCGTGCGCTGGATCCCGGGGATGACTCGGGCTTCGCCGTCGGGCCCTGGCCGGGAGCGGCCACGGCGACACCGGCCAGTGCGGCGGATGCGACCAGGGCCGATGCGCAGTAGAGCGCGAGCACGCGGGGAGAGAGGGGACTCACACCGCGAATATGACTGATTTCGGCGAAATCACCCCCTGAGCGGGGGGTTCGCACACAATCTCCTTACAAGGCGTTCCGGGGGACCACGGCCTCCTGCGGCCGCTCGCGCCGGCTGCCGGCAAGGCCCATGACCGCCCAGGAGATGCGCAGGAAGTGGGTGCCCCCGGCCAGCCCCGCGTGCATGGACGCGCTGGACGATGCCCGCATCACCACGGGGATCTCCCGGATGGAGAACCCGGCACGGTGCATGTGGATGAGCATGCTGGTCTCGGTGAGCCCGGCGGGGAATCCCTCGGCCGCGATCTGCGCGGCCGCGGAGGGCGACAGGGCCCTGAGGCCCGACGTGGGGTCGGTGAGCCCGAGCCCACCCACCGATGAGGCCATCCAGCGGCAGGCGGCCATCCCGACGCGCCGCAGGGGCGGGATGCGGTACCCCGGGGAGGGCCCGAGGAACCGCGAGCCCAGCACGATGTCGGCGTGCGCGAGGGCCGTGGCCAGGCGCGGGAGGTCCTCCGCGCGGTGCTGGCCGTCGCCGTCCATCTGCAGCACCATCGCCGGTGAGCCCGCCACCGCCTCGCGGTACCCGGCATGAAGCGCCCCCGCATACCCCGCCCGGTGCGGAAGGCCCACCACGTGGGCGCCTGCACCATGCGCGAGCTCGGCGGTGCGGTCACCGGAGGCGTCGTCGACCACGATCACCCGGGCGTCCGGCATGGCTGCGATGGCGCCGTGCACCACCCCCCGGATGGTCGCCGCCTCGTCGCGCGCGGGGATGATGATGGCCGGCCGCATCCCGTCGCACGATACGCGACCGCTCAGCGGGCCCACCGCCAGATCATGGCCCGTCCCACGCGGGCCACGGGCTCGAGTTCTCCGCGCGGTATGGACTCGATCGCCCGCCGGGTGGCCGCCCAGTTCGATGGCCATGCGCTGGTCTCGCGCACGGGGCCGGTCACCACGTAGCCGCCGCGCCCGCTCGTGACATCGGGCAGGGGCTCGAGCCGGCGTGCCCGCTCGCGCGCGGCGGGGTCGAGGTAGGCGGGGTCCACTGCCCTGCGAACCGTGAGGCGCTCGCGCGCGAGGTAGGTATTCAGCTTCGCCCACCAGATGTAATCGGCGCTCAGCACGGGCCCCGGTGGCAGCCCGCGCAGCTCATCCGCGACAGCGGATGCCAGCACCACGTTGGTGCTGCGGTGCCCCGAGGCCAGCCGTGGCTGCACCACGAGCACCGTCACCACGGCGAGGGCGAGGG
>JBIIJJ010000213.1:0-3233 GCA_044233875.1 Miltoncostaeaceae bacterium
GTGGACGTTCCAGGGTGGCTACATCCTGGGGCCGAGCGCCAACCTCACCAGCGCCAACCTCTCGTCGTTCAACCTCACCAACCTGAACCTGAGTGCGGCAAACCTGACCAACGCAACGTTGGCCGGCACCAACCTGAGCGGCACGAACATGTCGGGGGCCACCCTGCGGGGCGTGTACTCCGGCGCCGCCGGCGGGATCACCGGTACCCCCTCGCTGCCCGCCGGGTACACCGTGATGGGCGTGGGATCCGGCGGCCGCTACGTCATCGGCCCGTACGTGAACCTGTCGGGTGCCACGGGCCTGACCGGGGCGGGCTTCTCATCAGCGGCCGTGCCGGCGCTGTCGCAGGGGTTGCCGGGCGTCAACTTCGGAAGCGGCAACTTCAGCGCAGCCAACTTCACGGGCGTCAACCTGCAGGGGGCGAGCTTCAACCAGTCCACCCTCAACGCCACCACGTTCACCAATGCCAACCTCACCGGCGCCACGTTCACCCCGTCGGCGATCTCCCAGATCGTGTCGGGCGGCGTGGTGGGCGTGCCCAGCACGTTCGCCCCGGGTTGGACGGTCGCCGGGGGCTACCTGGTGGGTCCGTCCGCGGTGCTGAACGGCGCCAACCTGTCGGGGGCCAACCTCACCAACATCAGCCTCACCGGCTCGAGCCTGGTGGGAGCCAACCTCACAAACGTCAACCTCACCGGCGGCAACCTGATCAGCGCCGACATCCAGAACGCCACGGTCACGGGCATGACGTTCCCGGCCTCCAGCCTCGCGTCCAATTCGCTCACCAACGTGGCGGCCACGGGTCTCGTGGGCACGCCGGCCTCGCTGCCCAGCCCGTGGACGATCGCCGGTGGAAACCTCATCGGCCCGCAGGTGAACCTGACCAACGCCAACCTGGCGGGGCTCAACCTGTCGAACGCGCAGCTCCAGGGCGCGAAGTTGTCGAATACCAATCTGGTGAACACCAACCTGAGCGGGGCCCAGTTGACCCTGGTGCAGCCGGGCAACGTGGCATCGGCCTCGGCCAACCTGAGCGGGGCCTACGCCCTCGGCGCCAACTTCACGGGGGCCAACCTGGCGTACGGCAACCTGAGTGGCGCCACCCTCACCAACGCCAACTTCACCAACGCCAACCTGTCGCTGGTGCAGAGCAACCCGCTTCCTGCCATCACCGGCGCCACGTGGAGCAACACCACGTGCCAGAGCGGAGTGGTACAGACCCCCTGCGCATTCAGCGCCTCGTAGTGGCGCGGGGCATGGGGGCATACGTGGTGGCCGCGCTGCTTGCGGCCGCCACGGCATGCGTACCGGCGGCTGCCGGCGCCCCCGCCGCGCCCATGGTGGGGCCCTTCGGCGGCTCCAAGGTGAGCGTGCGCCACGTGGCGTTGGGCGCGCAGGGCATCGGGGTGGCCCGGCGCGGCGGCGGCTACGTGGTGACGCTGCGTGACGTGTCTGACACCGCCACAGCCGTTCGGTCGAAGGGGCGCAGCAAGGGCGTGGTGCCGGCATTCCGCACGCGCTCGAGCACCCTGCCGCAGCAGTGGTCGGGCCGGTTCGGCTTCCGCCCCAACCTGGCGGTGACCTACACGGTCAACGGTGCGCGCCGCACGCACTACCTGCGCGGTGCCGCTCCCGCCCGGTACGACGCCCTCACCGACTCGCTCGTGACGGTGGTGCCGGCATCGGCCGGCAACCGGTCGGTGGTGAGGGGTATGCGCCCGGCGGCCGCCCGCGATGTGCGTGCGGTCATCGAGCCCACGCCAATGCGATCTGGCCCGGTCATGCGTGGGCGGCCTGACCCCAAGCGCGAGACGCAGTCGTCGTCCAGCACCACGAGCACGGGCTTCATCCCGTCAGCGCCGAATTCCCCCTACTCGATGCCGTACACCACGGCGCTGGGCACGGGCGGCCAGACGTGGAAGAACCTGCTGTCGGCGAACGGGGCGATCATGCCCGGCTGCGAGACCTTCAGCGCCTCCCAGGCGGGTGGCGATGTCATCACCACCGGGTCGATCCAGATCTACCAGACGGCGGCCGAGGTGCAGCAGTCGCTGTCGGTGGGGGCGTCAATCACCTACAAGGTGCCGCTGGCCAAGGTGACCCTCGATGGTGGCTTCAGCTCGTCGTCGGCTCAGAGCACGTCGTCGTTCTACGCGGTGGCGATGGTGTCGTGGAACGGTGCCTACGTGAATCTGGGCGCACCCGAGCTCAGCAACACCTATGCGCAGATGGCGTCGGGCATCGACAGCACATCTGACGCCCTGGCCCTCATGCAGGCCTGCGGCGATTCCTACCCAACCGGCTATCAGCAGGGCGCCATGTGGGCATCGGTGCTGCAGATCACGATGGCCAGCCAGCAGGAGGCCGAGGACGCCTACGCGGGGGTGACCGAGACCATCGGCGTGTCGGTGTTCAGCACCAGCGCCACCCAGTCGTTCAGCAAGGCGATGTCCCAATACGCGTCGTCATCCACGATCACCGAGACCGATGAGTGCTGGGGTCCGTCCAGCTGCACGGTGGTGCCGGGCTACCAGGTGCCCAGCAGCGCCGGCACCAACTACACCGAGGCGATGGACATCTTCACCAACAACTACAACCTCATGTTCCAGAACCTGGGTGGCCTCTGCAGCCCCACGGCCACCACCACCGGGTGCATCACCACCGTGCAGTACGCGCCGCTGCAGGGGGCCTTCACCACGGCCAACTTCGCCCCGGGCTCGCCCGCCCAGACCTTCACGTCCGCTGCCGAGGGCACCTACGGCGTTTTCCAGAACCTGCAGGCCTGGCAGTCGCAGTACCAGGCCATGATCACGGGTGATCCCAACGGCGGCAGCAACAGCACCTATCAGGGCTACATGAGTGCGCTGTCGGACCAGGCCAACTCGTGCATGACGGGCCTGCAGAGCGAGGACTGCGCCGTGGTGGTGCAGGAGTGCGCATCGGGAATGGTGTGGAACCCCACCTACGTGCAGTACGGCTGCCAGCCCAATGCCTTTACGTCGAACGACGACCTGGCCGATATGCCCAATCCCTTCTACCTCTCCAACACGACGCAGACGGGGTAGGCCACCTGCGTCCGGTCGGGCCCCGCGCGGTGCTAGCGTCAAATTCGCAAGCCAGTCGTGCGAGCCGCCGCTGGACATTCCCCACCTTCTTCCCCTGGGCGTGTGCTCACCGGCGAAGGGCACCCGAAGGGCTCCATTCGGTGCGCAAAGTCGTCCCGTCCCCCACG
>JBIIJJ010000214.1:0-3210 GCA_044233875.1 Miltoncostaeaceae bacterium
CGGCCGCCGCGACCTCAGGGGGGATGACCGGCAGCGTGGCCGTGCTGCCGGAGGGCACATCGAGCAGGGCGTCGGCCATGTCGAGGGCCGAGGGGAACCGGGCGTCGGGGTCCTTCTCGCACGCCCGAGCCACCACCGCGGCGAGGTATGCCGGCACCTGTGGTTGCACCGCACGCGGGTCGGGCATGGGGTCGCGCACCTGCCGCAGCGCCACCGCCATCGGGGTGTCGGCCGGAAAGGGCAGCTCCCCGGTGAGGCACTCGTACAGCACCACCCCGAGCGCGTAGACATCGGTGCGCCCGTCCACCCCCAGGCCGCGGGCCTGCTCGGGCGCCAGGTAGTCGCTGGTGCCAAGCACCGTGCCCGTCCGGGTGAGACCGTCCTGCATGCCGTCGACCAGCCGGGCGATGCCGAAGTCGGTGAGCTTGGCCACCCCGGTCCCGGTCACCAGGATGTTGTGCGACTTGATGTCGCGGTGCACGATGCCCGACCGATGCGCCAGCTCGAGTCCCCGGGCGATCTGGCTGGCAATCGATGCGGCCTCGGCGGGGTCGAGCGCCCCCTTCTGGCGCACCAGCGCCTTGAGCGTGGTGCCCTCCACCAGCTCGAACACGATGTACGGGGCGTCCTGGTCGGCGGCCCCCTGGTCGAGCAGCCGGACGATGCACGGGTGATCGAGCCTCGACACCACGTCGGCCTCACGACGGAAGCGCGCGATGAGATCGGGGTCGTCCTGCACGCGCGGGTGCATGAGCTTCACGGCCACGGCCTGGCCGGAGTCCTCGCAGATGGCCTTCCACACGGTGGCCATGCCACCACTGCCGATGGGCCGCTCGAGGCGGTAGCGGCCGCCCACCAGGTCGCCGGCGGCGGTCACGGGCGCATGCGGGTGGCGGGCACCCCTCCACGCTAGAGGTAGCCCCTACATGCAACCAACCCCTGCGTTCCACACGGGCACGCTGGTAGCGTCGCGGCATGGCCCGGCACACGATCCTCATCGTGGAAGATGACGCTGCGATCGCAGACTCGGTGGCCTACCACCTGGGCAAGGCCGGGCACCGCACGCTGGTGGCCGCGGACGGCGCCACGGGCCTGCGCCTGTTCAGGCGCGAGCGGCCGGATCTGGTCGTGCTCGACCTCATGCTGCCCCAGCTCGACGGCTGGCGCTTCACGGAGGAAATCCGCTCCGACGACCCCGACGTGCCGGTGATCATGTGCAGCGCCCGCACCAGCGAGCACGACCGGGTGCATGGCCTGGAGATCGGCGCGGACGACTACATGACCAAGCCCTTCTCCATGAAGGAGCTCGTGGCCCGCGTGTCAGCGCACCTCAGGCGCCGCGACAAGGAGCGGGGCAAGGAGGAGGACGGCCCCATCGAGTCCGACGGGCTGGTGATCGACCCGGAGCAGGTGCAGGCATTCACGGGCGGCGAGAGCGTGGGGCTCACGCCCCGGGAGTTCCAGGTGCTGCTGGTACTCGCCCGTGCCCAGGGCAAGCCGCTCGCCCGAAACCGCATCTACCGCGAGGCGTGGGGCTACGAGATGATGGCCGGCGACCGCTCGGTGGACGTCTTCGTGCGCAAGGTTCGCCAGAAACTGCGGAGCGCCCTCCCCGACACCGACTTCATCATCACGCACCACGGCGTGGGCTACAGGTTCGACCCGGTTTCGACGACCGAACCCCGTTGATAAGCCATACGTGACACGCTTGCCTTAGGGCGTATGCCTGCAAGACGAACGGAGTGGCGATGACGACGGACGGCAAGTGCCCGGTAACGGCCGAACGGGGAATGACCAACCGTGACTGGTGGCCCGAGCAACTCGACCTGGCGCCGCTTCGCCAAAACCCGCCGATGGCCGATCCCATGGGCCCCGGCTTCGACTACCCCGCGGAGTTCGCGTCGCTCGACCTCGCCGAGGTGAAGAGCGACATCGAGGACGTGATGACCACCTCGCAGCCGTGGTGGCCCGCCGACTACGGCCATTACGGCCCGCTCTTCATCCGCATGGCGTGGCACAGCGCCGGCACCTACCGCATCACCGACGGGCGTGGTGGCGCAGGCACCGGTGGGCAGCGCTTCGCGCCGCTCAACAGCTGGCCCGACAACGGCAACCTCGACAAGGCCCGGCGCCTCCTCTGGCCGGTGAAGCAGAAGTACGGCCGCAAGCTCTCGTGGGCCGACCTCATGGTCCTCGCCGGCAACTGCGCGCTCGAGAGCATGGGCTTCGAGACCTTCGGCTTCGGCGGCGGCCGTGCGGACATCTGGGAGCCCGAGGTGGACATCTACTGGGGCCCCGAGGGCGAGTGGATGGGTGACCAGCGCTACACGGGCGACCGCGAGCTGGCCAACCCACTCGCCGCGGTTCAGATGGGCCTCATCTACGTGAACCCCGAGGGCCCCAATCGCAATCCCGACCCGCTGGGCTCGGCACGTGACATCCGCGAGACCTTCCGCCGCATGGCCATGAACGACGAGGAGACCTTCGCGCTCGTCGCCGGTGGCCACACCTTCGGCAAGGCGCACGGCGCGGGCGACCCCAACGAGTACGTGGGCCCCAACCCCGAGGGCGCGCCCATCCAGCAGCAGGGCCTGGGCTGGAAGAACAGCCTCGGCACCGGAGACGGCGATGACACCATCACGAGCGGCATCGAGGGTGCGTGGACGCGCACGCCCACCACGTGGGACATGGACTACCTCGAGCTGCTCTACGACAACGAGTGGGAGCTGACCACCAGCCCCGCGGGGGCACACCAGTGGCGGCCCACGGGCGGCGCGCTGGCCGACGCGGTGCCGGATGCCCACGACCCGTCACTGCGCCACGCGCCCATGATGACCACTGCCGACATGGCGATGCGCGAGGACCCCGAGTACGCGAAGATCGGCCGGCGCTTTCGCGAGAACCCCGAGGAGTTCGCCGACGCGTTCGCCCGGGCCTGGTTCAAGCTGACGCACCGCGACATGGGCCCGATCGCCCGCTACGTGGGTCCCGACGTGCCGGCAGAGCAGCTCATCTGGCAGGACCCCGTGCCGCCAGTGGACCACGCGCTGGTGGGCGACGCCGAGGTGTCGGCGCTCAAGACGCAGATCGCGGCGTCGGGCCTGACGCCCGCCGAGCTCGTGCGCACGGCATGGGCATCGGCATCCACCTACCGCGGCAGCGACCACCGGGGTGGCGCCAACGGCGCGCGCATCCGGCTCGAGCCGCAGC
>JBIIJJ010000027.1:0-12681 GCA_044233875.1 Miltoncostaeaceae bacterium
GTCGATGCTCCCGGGTGCGCCGTTTCTCGGCGGCGACGTGGTGGGCATGGCGCGCCCCATCGCGCGCTATGCGGAGGAGGTCACGGACCCCTCGCTGCTCGGGCCCATGCTCCGCGACGCCGTGGCCGCGGCGTTCGGCCCCCCCGGGGGGCCCGCCGTGCTGAGCATCCCGCTCGAGGCGCAGGCAGGCCCGGCCGCGGAGATGCCGGAACTCCCACGGGGCCCGCGTGCGCTCGACCCGCCCCCGGCCGGGGCGCTCGCCGCCGCCGCGGAGTTGCTGGCCGCCGCCGCCTCGCCCCTGGTGCTGGCGGGAGATGGCGTGGCCCACCACGACGCCCAGCGCGATCTCTCCGCCTTGGCGGCGCGCCTCGGCGCACCTGTCTTCGGGGAGCCCTTCGCCGCCCGCATGCCCCTGGACACCGACGACCCGGCATGGGCCGGCCCCCTGCCCCGTGCCGCGGCCCCCATACGGCAGGCACTCGAGGGGCACGACGTGGTGCTCGCCATCGGCATGCCGGTGTTCCGCATGTTCGGGTGGAGCCCGGGCCACCCACTGCCCGACGGCGTGCGCCTCATCCACGTCGACGTGGACCCCGATGAGATCGGTCGCATGATCGAGCCGGACGTGGGAATGGTGGCTGAGCCGGGCGCCGCCATGCGCGGCCTGCTCGCGCTGCTGGGGCATGCGGATGACGCTGCGCTGCAGCGTGGGCAGGAGGTCGCCCGCGCCAACGCGGCCGCCCGGTCGTCGGGGATGGCGCAGCTGCGTGCCCGCGCGGCGGATGCCGAGGTCATCAGCCCCGCGGCGCTCTCGCTGGCGCTGGGCGAGGGCGTCGCGGTGGCCGACCTGGTGGTGGACGAGGGCATCACCAGCACGCGCGACCTGCGCACGGCGCTGGGCCCGCGCGATCTGGGCTCGTGCCTGTGGCACCGCGGCAGCGCCCTCGGCTGGGGCCTTCCGGCCGCCGTTGGTGCCGCCATTGCCGACCCCGGCCGCCGCGTGGTGTGCGCGCAGGGCGATGGCTCGCTCATGTTCGGAGTACACGCGCTGTGGACCGCCGCGCACGAGGGGTGCCGCGTGGCGCTGGTGGTGGGCGATAACTCCGGGTACGAGATCCTCCGTGCCGGTATGGAGGGCCTCACCGGCGAGCAGCAGGGGGGGTGGCCCGGCCTCGCGGTGAATGACCCGCCCCTCGACATCGCCGCGATGTGCCGTGGGTTCGGCGTGGATGCCCACGAGGTGGAGGATCCCGCGGCGCTTCCGGAGGCCATCGCCCATGCCCTGGGTCGCGCGGCGGATGGGCCGTCGGTGCTCGTGGCCCGGGTGGAGGGCCTCACGCCCGCGGTGGGCGGCCCCCTGGACGGCGCCCTCTAGGGAGCGGTGATGGCGCCCGATGGCGCCACGCGCGCGGCGGTGCGCCCGAAGTCCGTACGGGAGAGGGCCGCCACATCGCCCACGCTCGTGCCGCCGGGAGAGGGTATGCCGTCACCCGACAGCTTGACCGGGGCGAGCCTGCCCGACTCGAAGCGGCCGTCCGGCGCGAGCTTCACCTGCAGCACGCCGCTCTGGCCGGCGTAGGAGCGCGTGTTGAACACCTTGTAGCCCATGAAGTTGCCGAGGCTGTAGGCGATGAGCCTGCCGTTCCGGAATTCCATGCCGCGCATCACGTGCGGGCCGTGCCCCAGCACGAGGTCGGCCCCGGCGTCGACCATTCCCCGGGCCAGCCTGCGCGTCTCACCACGAGGCTCTCCCAGATACGTTTCGGCGCCCTGCGGGACGTTGCGGTACGAGGTCCCCTCCGCGCCCCCGTGCACGCTGGCGATCACGATCGGGGCCATCCTCGCGGCCTTGCGGACCAGGCGCTGTGCTCCGGGAATGTCCAGCGCGTTCTGGCTCCAGGGGTACGGCGCCAGTGCCACCACCGCAATGCGTGTCCCGTTGGGGAGCCGCTGCACTGCGATCTCGCCCGGCCGTCCGGCGTGCAGGATGCCCACGGCGTCAAGAGCCCTCACCGTTGACCGGAGTCCCGCGGCCCCCCAGTCGTTCGAGTGATTGTTGGCGATGCTCATCACCGTGAAGCCGGCGTTCTTGAGGTTGCGCGCGTACGACGGCGGGCTCGCGAAGGCGAAGCAGCTGCCGCCGCCTCCGCTGCCGCACTTGGTGCTGGGGCCCGTTGCCAGCGCCGACTCCAGGTTCCCAAACACCACGTCGCCCGTGAGAAGAGGCTTCACCGCCCTGAACAGAGTGGAGCCGCCGGCCGGCGGCAGCCCGAACTCGGGGGTGCCCATCACGGTGTCGCCGACCGCGGCCACGGAGATGCCCGATGCCGCAGGCGGGGCGGTCGTCGCGGGTACCGTGGTCGCGGCGGCCTGGTCCTGCGCCTGCACTGCGGGCGCCGTCGCCTCGGCATTGGCCGACGACACCGTGGGGTCTGACCCCATGCTCGACGCCACCACTGCCACGAGGCCGATCACCGCGACGCCGCACAGTGCGGCAAGCGCCCGGTTCTGCTTGACGCGGGTCGACGTGGGTCGGCGGCGCGGGGGACGAGGGGGACGGGTGGCCACGTGGAGAAATTAGCCGCGGGTGCGGCCCATCCTGCCACCACCGGTTGCGGTGCTAGCGTGGCGGGACCAACTTAGTCCACCCTAGTCCGGAGGGGCGCCGCCGTGGCCACCATCACCGTCGGCATGCATGAGGCCAAGACCCACTTCTCCCGCCTGGTGCGCCAGGCACAGGAAGGCGACGACGTTGTGGTGGAGAACAACGGCACGCCCGTCGCGCGTATCGTGGCGTACGTGGAGCCGCCGCCGCGCCGTCGCCCGGGGGGCTTCGCCCGAGGCACCTTCTGGATGGCCGATGACTTCGACGCGCCGCTGCCGGAGTTCGAGGCGCTCGTGTACGGGGATGCGGAGTGAGGTTGCTCCTCGACACCTCCCCATTCCTATGGTGGGCAGGCGGGCACCCGGCCCTGGGTCCGATGGCGACGCGCGAGATCGAGTCACCCGGCAACGAGGTATTCGTGAGCGCCGTGACCGGGTGGGAGATCGCCATCAAGCGCACCATCGGCAAGCTGGGTGCGGTGGATGGCGCGGACGTGGATCACGACGCCCGATCCGACGTCGAGTGGTGGATGGAGCAGGGGCTGTTCGATGAACTCCCCGTGCTCGTGCGCCACGGCGTGGATGCCGGTGAGTTGCCGTTGATCCACCGGGACCCCTTCGACCGGCTCCTGGTGGCCCAGGCGAGGGCGGAGGGACTGGTGCTCGTGACCGCCGATTCCGCGGTGCGTGCCTACGACGTGCCGGTGATGGATGCCCGCGCCTGACGGCGCGACCCCGGCGGGCATCAGAACAGGGCGGTCACCAGCGCGTCGGTGGTCTGCTCACGGGTGACCCCCGGCGCCAGGTCGGCGATGCCGGCTGTCCTCGCCGCCAGGTCGTCGGCCGCACCGGCGGGAGCTCCCACGGCCCGCGCCAGCCGGGCGGCGTCGATGCGCATGGGCACGCCGATCTGCACGATGCCCCCGGCCTTCCGGCGCACCTGGGAGAGGCCGAGCACCTTGCGGTCGCCCACCACCACCTCCCACGGAGAGAGGCCGCCGAAGCAGAGGCCCGACGCCTCGCCCCGGGGCCACGCACGGGCCTCGTCCGGCGGCACGGCACGTGCATCCCTGATTCCCAGGTGTGCCAAGGCCGTCACCACGGCCTCGCCCACCCAGCGGTAGGCGGCCACCACGTCGGCGGGCAGCAGGGGATGGCCCGCCGGGAGGATGACGTCGATGGCGATGAGGTCGTCATCCCACAGCACCGGGCCGCCGCCCGAGGGCCGGGCCACCACCTCGAGGCCCTCGCGCGCCGCCGCCGCGGTATCCACCTCGGCCAGTTGCGCCCGCCCCACCGTGATGGCGGCGGGCGCCACCGAGTGCACCACGATGGCCGGGCACTCCCCACGGCCGAGCAGGTCGGCCGATCTGGCCAGCGCCTCGGTCGCCGTGCACTCCGGCGGCCTCACCTGCCGCCATGCGAGGGGCGGCACGGCGGCTCCTACGAGAGGTAGGGCGCCACGCCCTCGCCCTGCTGGGCGGCGTCCATCACCATCTCGCTGATGGTGGGGTGGGCGTGGATGATCTCGCCCAGGTCGCGCATGGTGTAGCCGTCGCTGATGGCCACGCCCACCTCGTGGATCATCTCCACCGCGTGGGCTCCCATGATGGTGGCGCCGAGCAGCAGGTCGGTCTCCTCGTCGGCGATGAGCTGCGCGAAGCCGTCGGCCTCGCCCTCGCCCAGCGCCTTGCCCGACCCGGCGAACCGCGCCTGGCCCACCTTCACCTTGATGCCCTGCTCGGCCGCGGTGTCGCGGTTGAGGCCGACGGTGGCGATCTCGGGGTGCGTGTAGATGCACGCCGGCACCACGGTGCGGTCCATCGGCACCATGTGCGGCCCGAGGATGTTCTCGGCTGCCCTCGCACCCTCGGCCGACGCCAGGTGCGCCAGCTGCAGCCCGCCGATGCAGTCACCCACCGCCCACGCCTTGGGGTTGGCCGTGCGCAGGAACTCATCCACCACCACGTGCCCGCGCTCGTTCACCTCGATGCCGGCCTCCTCCAGGCCGATGCCGGCGGTCTGCGGCTTGCGGCCGATCGAGACGAGCAGCTTCTCGGCGCTGAGCTCGGTGCCGTCGTCGAGGCGGATGCTCACCCCGGAATCCGAGTAGGAGGTGACCTCCTCCAGGCGGCGACCCAGGTGGATCTGCGCGCCGTCCTTCTCGAGCGTCTTCTGGAACTGCTTGGCCGTGCGCATGTCGATGCCGGCGAGGATGCGGTCGAGCATCTCCACCATGGTCACCTTCACGCCGAGCGGCTGGAACAGGCTGGCGAACTCGCAGCCGATCACGCCGGCGCCCAGGATGATCATGCTCTCGGGCACCTCGGGCATCACCAGCACGTCGTTGCTGGTGAGCACCGCGGGGTGGTCCATGTCGATGCCCGGCAGGCCCGCGGGCTCGGTGCCGGTGGCCACCACCAGGTGGTCATATTCGTAACGCGTGCCGTCCACCACCACGGCGTCGCCATCCACCACGCCCTGGCCCTTCACCACGTTCACGCCCTTGCGCTCGCAGGCACCCTGCACGCCGCCGCGCATCTTGCCGACGATGTCGTCCTTGCGGGCCATCATCGCGGCGAAGTCGTAGCCCACCTCGCCCACGAGGATGCCGAACTCCTTGGCCTCGCGGATCTTGCGCAGCAGGTCGCTGGCCGCGAGCAGTGCCTTGGTGGGGATGCAGCCCCAGTTGAGGCAGGTGCCGCCCAGCTCGGCGCGCTCCACCAGCACCACCTGCGCGCCCATCTGCGCGGCGCGGAGGGCGGCCACGTCACCGCCGGGGCCGCCACCGAGCACCACAACCCGCGGTCCGTCGCTCATCCGAAGGTCATCTCCCTGCCCGCGAGGGCATCCTCGAGCACGCGCGCCTGCTCGAGCTGGTGGGTCTGCGGGTAGCCCTCGCTCACCGATGCGCGCGCGGGCCGGCCGATGTACTCGAAGCTCTCGATGGGCAGCAGCCGCTCGATGCGGCGGGTCACGAACGACCACGCACCCATGTTGCGCGGCTCCTCCTGGACCCACTGCACCTGCTGCAGGTTGGGGTAGCTCTCGAACAGGGCGACGATCTCCTCGCGGGGGAACGGGTACAGCTGCTCGATGCGGCCGATGGCCAGCTCGGGGTGTGCCTCGCGGTCGGCGTGGCCGTCGATCTCGTGGAAGATCTTGCCGGTGCACAGCAGCAGGCGGGTGACCTTGGCGGGGTCGGTCACGCGCGGGTCGGCGAGCACGGGCTCGAAGCGTCCCTCGGCCAGGTCGAGCAGGCTGCTCGACGCCGCCTTGGCGCGCAGCAGGCTCTTGGGGGTGAATACCACCAGCGGGCGGATCTCGTCGAGCAGGCCCTGGCGGCGGATGAGGTGGAAGTAGTTGGCCGCCGTGGAGCAGTTGGCGATGCGCATGTTGCCCTCGGCTGCCAGGCGCAGGAAGCGCTCGGGGCGGCCGGATGAGTGCTCGGGCCCGTTGCCCTCGTAGCCGTGCGGCAGCAGCAGGGTGAGGCGCGAGCGCACTCCCCACTTGGCCTGGCCGGCCGACAGGAACTGGTCGATCATGATCTGCGCGCCGTTGGCGAAGTCGCCGTACTGGGCCTCCCAGATCACCAGCGCCTCATGCGCGGTGGTGGAGTAGCCGTACTCGAAGCCCACGCAGGCGGCTTCCGACAGCGGGCTGTTGTGCAGCTCGAACGACGCCTTGGCGCGCAGCAGGTGCTGCATGGGGATGTACACCTCGCCCTTGCCGGCCCGGTACGACTCGCCGTCGGACGTGTGGTGCAGCTCGAGGTGGCGCTGCGTGAAGGTGCCACGGGCCACGTCCTGGCCGGTGAGGCGAATCGGCACGCCCTCGGTGAGCAGCGACGCGAACGCCAGCGACTCGGCGTGGCCCCACGTGATGCCGCCGTCCTCGTCCACGGCCGCACGCCGGCGCTCGAGCTGCGGCGTGAGCTTGGCGTGCACGGGGAAGCCGTCGGGTGGCAGGTGCAGCTGCTCGTTGAGGCTGCGCAGGGTCGACTCGCTCACGCGGGTCTTCATCACGTTGGTCTTTGCCCGGCGGCGCTTGTCGCGCGAGCTCTCGGTATCGGATCCCTGCTCCAGGCCCGACTGCACGCGCCTGTGCGCGGCGGCCATGCGCTCCTCGGCCGCTGCCACCATGGCCGCGTAGTCATCCTCGGTGATGACGCGGTCACTGATGAGGCGGTCGGCGAAGATGCGCGCCACCGTGGGGTGCTCCTTGATGGTGCGCGCCATCACCGGCTGCGTGTAGGCCGGCTCATCGAGCTCGTTGTGGCCCAGGCGCCGGTAGCCGATGAGGTCGATGAGCACGTCGTGGCCGAAGCGCGCGCGGAACTGCGTGGCCAGGTGGACGGCCGCGATGCAGGCGTCCACGTCATCGGCGTTCACGTGCACGATGGGCATGTCGAAGCCCTTGGCCATGTCGCTGGCGTAACGCGTGGAGCGGCTGTCCTCGGGGTCGGTGGTGAAGCCCACCTGGTTGTTCACGATCACGTGGATCGTGCCGCCGGTGGAGTAGCCCAGCAGGCCCTGCAGGTTCAGCGTCTCGGCCACCACGCCCTGGCCCGGGAAGGCGGCATCGCCATGCACCAGCAGGGCCACGGCCCGGTCGGGGTCGTGCTCGGCGATGGGGTTTGCGCGAATGGTCTGCTTGGCGCGCACGCCGCCCTCTGCGACGGCGTTCACCTGCTCGAGGTGGCTGGGGTTCGCCGCCAGCTGCACGTGAACCGACCTGCCGGCCCGCGACTTGAACGTGCCCTCGGCGCCGAGGTGGTACTTCACGTCTCCCGCGGCGGCGTAGGGCTCGCCGTCGGCGTGGTCCTCGCCGTCGTCGGTGTGCTCGACCTGGCCCTCGAACTCGGCCAGGATCGACTCGGCCGGCCTGCCGACCGTGTGCATGATGCTGGCGAGGCGCCCGCGGTGGGCCATGCCGATGTGCACTTCGGGCACGCCCGCCTCGGCCAGGCGCTGGATCGCCTCGTCCATCATGGGGATGAGGGCGTCGCAGCCCTCGAGGGAGAAGGTCTTCTGGCCCAGGTAGGTGCGGCGCAGGAACCGCTCGAACACCTCCACGCTGATCAGCCGCTCCAGCACCGCCGCGCGCTCCTCGCGCGGCAGCGGCGACCGCACCTGCCCCGACTCGATGAACTCACGCAGCCACTGGCGCTGGTCGTGGTCGGAGATGTGCTCGATCTCGTAGGCGATCGTGCCGCAGTAGGTGTCCTTGAGGGCGGGGTAGGCCTCCGCAAAGGTCGCCCCCGGTACCGCCACGCCAAGGAGCGACGCCGGCACCAGCTTCATGTGCTCTGGCGTGAGCCCCACCCATGCCGGGTCGAGCGACGGGTCGCCGGGCGGCGCGGAGCCCAGGGGGTCGAGGTGCGCGGCAAGGTGGCCGTAGGTGCGGAACGCCCGCAGCAGCGACATCGCGCCGGCCAGCGCCTTGAGGGTGTCCTCGTCGGCGCTCGCCGACATCGCGGGCGCGGCGGCATCGGGCGCCGCGGCCTGCGGGGTGAAGTCGAGCGGGGCTGCAGCGGGCAGGCCGAGCGCCGAGCGGATCTCGTCGTAGAAGCCCTCGCCACCCGCGAGGAGCCCGGCGATGTCACGGAGGAACGCCCCGCTCTCGGCGCCCTGGATGACCCGGTGGTCGTAGGTCGACGTGACCGTCATCACCTTCGACACGCCCCACACCTTGAGCAGGTCGTCGGGCACGCCCTCCATGCCGGGCGGCCACGTGATGCCACCGGTGGCGACGATGGTGCCCTGGCCGTTCATGAGGCGGGGCACCGACGCGTTGGTGCCGAACCCGCCGGGGTTGGTGAGCGTGACGCCGGCGCCCTTCAGCTCGTCGGGGCTGATCTTGCCCACGCGCGATCGCTGGATGAGGTCGTCGAATGCCGCGCGGAATCCCTGGAAGCCCAGGCCGCCGCAGTCGCGGATGACCGGCACCAGCAGCGATCGGCTGCCGTCCTTGCGCTCCACGTCAACGGCGATTCCGAGGTCCACCGTGTCGCGGGGCACCTTGTGCGGCTTGCCGTCCACGCGCGCGAAGGCCGTCGCCATGCCGGGGGTCTTCTGCACGGCGCGCACGATCGCCCACGCGATGATGTGGGTGAATGAGAGCTTGCCGCCACCCGCCACCGCGAGGGCCTCGTTCAGGCGCTTGCGCTCGGCGTCGAGCATCTGCACGGAGATGGTGCGGAAGGTCGTGGCCGTGGGGATGGACCGGCTCTCGTCCATGTAGTCGGCCAGTGCCGCCGCCGGGCCGGTGAGCCTCACCAGTTCCTCGCCGGGAGGCGGTGCGGGCACGGCGATGCCACCGCCACCGCCTGTGCCGGCGTTCTCCACGTCTGCGCGGCGGATGAGGCCGCCGGGACCGGTGCCCGTGACGGCGGCGAGGTCGACGCCCTTCTCGAACGCCACGCGGCGTGCGATGGGAGAGGCCGGCACGTCACGCAGCGGCGGCGCAGCGGACGGGGCGGCGGGTGCCGCTGCCTGTGCCGGCGTGGCGGCGGGTGCCGCGGGCGTGGCGCCGCCTGCGGCCACGGCCCCGGCGGCAACCTGTCCGAGCGGGCTGGTGACCTCGAAGGTGTCGCCATTGGGCACGGCGATCTCGGCGAGGGTGCCCGAGGCGGGGGAGGGCACCTCGATGTCCACCTTGTCGGTGGAGACCTCCACGATCACCTCGTCCTGCGCCACGGGATCACCCACGGCCTTCTTCCACTCGACCACCGTGCCCTCGACCACCGATTCCAGGTCGGGGAGCTGGATGGGCACGAGGGTGGCCGGGGAATCGGACGCGGGCGCGGCTGGGGGTGGCGCTGCCCCGTTGCCGGAGGCGATCTCGCCCAGCAGCTGCCCCACCTCCACGGCGGCGCCGGGCCCGGCCGTGATTGCGCTCAGCACGCCGGCGACGGGGGAGGGGATCTCCACGTCGACCTTGTCGGTGGTGACCTCCAGGAGGGTCTCGCCCTCCTCCACGGCCTCGCCGACGGCCTTGCGCCACTCGATGACGGTTCCCTCGGTCACCGACTCACCGAGTACGGGAAGGATGACCTGGATCGTTGTGTCGGCAGGTGTCACTCTCGGTGACCGAGGATACCCGGGCCTTACGCGCGTGGCCCGCCAAATGGGTGCGCGCCCTGCCGCCGCCTCCTGCGGCCCATCGCCGACGCCGCAAGCAGGGCCGCTGCCACGATGTACCCGACGCCCGAGATGATGCCGGCAGCCCGGTAGGCATCGAACTGCGCGTCGACGATGGCAGGGGGGTCGTCCCTGGTCAGTTCGACGATGCCCGGCGGCGGCGCGTCGTATGCGCGCGCGGCATCGGCCGCCACCGCCCCATCCCGTACCTGCGTCGCCAGCTGGGTGGCCGTGGCAGATGGCACGCCGCGCTGCTCGAGGTTGTCCGCGAGCGCCGTCTGGAACGTGCCGAAGACCAGGATCCCCGCGATCACGCCTCCCGTGGCCGAGCCGATCGCCCTCCATGCCTGGCGATGCGCCGCCGCCGCGCCCTCGCTGCCCGGCTCCGCGAGGTCCATGACCCGGGCCGTGAACGGCCCGGTGTTGGCGGCGTCGAGCATCACGTACAGGCCCACGCCGGCCACCACCACCCACGCGGCCGTGCCGGCGCCCAGGGGCAGCACGAACAGGGCCGCGAGCCCCGTGAGCAGCGTGGTCACGACGCCCGTGGGCAGCACGCCGAACCGGCTCATGAGGGGACCGCCGACGAGGCCGCCGAGGGTGCCGAGCAGCTGCACGGGGATCATCACCACGGCCAGGGCCATCAGGCCGAAGTCGAACCGGAACTGCAGCAGGAGGAAGGTGAACGCCACGAGGTTGGCGGTGTTCGCCACGACGATGGCACTCAGCGTCATCGCCCCCGGGAACGAGCGCACGAGGCGCAGGTCGAGGCCGGGCCGCCTCACCGTGCGCATGGCGATCACGAGTGCGATCACCGCGATCACGGTTACCGACGCGAATGCGAGCATCATCCGGGGGCCGGCGAGTGCCGCGGACATGATCGCCCCGGTCAGGCCGACGAGGGCGAGGCCCCCGAGCAGCGGCGTCACGACCTCGGGACGCGTCATGGCGGGGTCGCGCGGCAGCAGGGCCAGGGCGGCGATGAGCGCGGCGATGCCCACGAGGGCCCAGGCCGCGCCCATGACCCGCCAGTTCATCTGCTCAACGACCCATGCACCCGCAAGCGGCGCGATCACGAACACGGCGGGGGCCACGGCGGCATTCGCGCCGAAGGCCAGGGAGCGCTGGCGCGGCTTCACGTAGGTCTCGCCCAGCAGCGCGAGGGCAACGATGGCGGCGGTAATCGCCCCACCGCCCTCGAGCACCCGGCCCACGATGACCACGGGAAGCGATGGCGCGGTGCCCACGAGGACGGCGCCCGTCACGAACAGCACCGCCCCCGCGGCGATCATGCGGCGCTTGCCCAGGTGGTCACCGAGCGTGCCCGCCAGGAACACCAGGGCGAGGCAACCGAGTTCCGGGATGAGCAGCACGGCATTCGCGCTGTCGATGGCGAAGCCGAGGTCCTCCTGCATCGCCACGAGCATGTAGTCGAACGTCGAGAGGGCAACGCACATCATCGTCATCGCCAGGGCGATGACGATGAAGGTGCGAATGGGGCGCGCCGCGGGGGTCGGCGGGGCCGAGGTCACCGGGGCGTCGTCAGTCCAGGTCGAGGGCAAGGTCGAGGGCGGGTGCGGAGTGGGTCAATGCTCCCACGCTCACGCAGTCCACGCCGCACGCGGCGGCACGCGCGACGCCCTCGATGTCCATTCCGCCCGACGCCTCGGTCACGGCCCTGCCCCGGCACATGGCCACGGCCTCGCGGGTGGTTGCCTCGTCCATGTTGTCGAGCAGGATGCGGTCTGCGCCGACCTCGAGCGCCAGCCGCACCCCGTCGAGGTCGTCGGCCTCCACCTCGACGGGCACGCCGGGCAGCTCCTGCCGTGCGCGGGCAACCGCCGCCGCAAGGTCAACGCCGCCCATGGCCAGGTGGTTGTCCTTCACCAGAACCATGTCGTGCAGGCCCATCCGGTGGTTCACGCCCCCGCCGGCTGCCACCGCCTGCTTCTCGAGCACGCGCCAGCCGGGGGTGGTCTTGCGGGTGTCCAGCACCTGGGCGGGGCGTGCCGCCTCCACGAATCGGGCCGTGAGGGTGGCGATGCCCGACAGGTGCGACAGGCCGTTCAGCAGCGTGCGCTCCGCCGACAGCACCGCGCGCGCGGGGCCGTCCACCCCCAGCACGCTCTCGCCGGGGGAGAGCACCGCTCCATCGGCGGCCTGCCACGTGCCCGACACGCCCATCTGCCGCAGAACCTCCTCGCCGAAGGCGCGTCCGGCCAGCACGCCGGCCGACCTGGCCACCACGCGGCCCCGGGCCCGGGCATCGGCCGGAATCGTGACCAGGGAGGTCACGTCGCCGCGCTCGCCGAGGTCCTCGGCAAGCGCGGCGGCCACCAGCGTGGTGAGGTCCATCAGAGGGCGAGCATGCGGTCGAGCGCCAGGCGGGCCTCGGCCGCCATGTCGTCATCCACGCTCACCACGTTCATCACCTCGCCCGCTGCCAGGCTCTCGAGCGTCCACGTGAGCTTGGGCAGCGTGATGCGGTTCATCGTGACGCAGGGGCAGAGGTCCTCCTTCAGGCAGAAGACCGTCTTGTCCGGGTGCTGCAGCCGCAGGCGGTCCACCAGGTTCCAGTCGGTGCCGATGGCCACGGTGGCCCCCTCGGGCAGCTCATCCAGGCGCCTGATGATGTACTCGGTGCTGCCGTCCTCGTCGGCGGCCTCCACCACGGGGCGCGGGCACTCCGGGTGCACGATCACCGTCACGTCGGGGTGCGCGGCACGGGCCTCGTCGATCTGGCGCACGGTGAAGCCCGTATGCACGTTGCAGAAGCCCTTCCAGAGGACGATCTCCGACGCGGCGAGGGCATCGGCACCGATGCCGCCGAGTTCGGCCTGGCGGGGGTCCCACACCACCGGGTCCGTCGGGGCCATCCCCAGCCTGCAGGCGGTGTTGCGCCCCAGGTGCTCGTCGGGGAAGAAGAAGACCATGT